>JAKZSO010000211.1:0-2687 GCA_047517625.1 Alphaproteobacteria bacterium | reverse complement strand
GCTCTGGACATCGCAAGACTCGAGGGCGAAACGAAAAAAGAGGAAGGCGATTTTCCTGGTGCAATGCTTGCACTTTCGAAATTGCGGGCACCCGTCGACAATTTCTTTGAAGAAGTGATGGTGAATGACGAAAATCAAAGTTTGCGAGAGAACCGACTGAAATTGCTCTGGTTCATTCAAGGAA
This sequence comes from Alphaproteobacteria bacterium, assembly GCA_047517625.1. Taxonomy (GTDB): domain Bacteria; phylum Pseudomonadota; class Alphaproteobacteria; order UBA2966; family CAIVPW01; genus JABHVE01. The sequence continues at coordinate 2,503 of JAKZSO010000211.1, read as the reverse complement.
CGATTTGGATGGTCGCGGACTTCTCCAAGATCGAAGGATAGCGACGCGCCAGTGACCAAATGGGTCTACGCATTCGGCGACGGCAAGGCCGAGGGCGACGCCACCATGACGGCCTTGTTGGGCGGCAAAGGCGCTGGGCTGGCCGAAATGTCGGCCTTGGGAATTTCCGTCCCTCCGGGGCTCACGATCACCACGGTCGCCTGCGACGCTTATCAGCAATCCAATGACTTCCCCGACGACCTGACGTCGCAAGTCGATGCCGCGATTCATCGCCTAGAGGAAGCCACCGGCGCCGCCCTCGGGGATGCCGACAAGCCCTTGATTGTTTCGGTGCGTTCCGGTGCGCCGGAGTCCATGCCGGGTATGATGGATACGATCTTGAACTTGGGCCTGAACGATGCCTGCGCCGAAGGCCTCGCCCACCAAACCAACGACGGCCGCTTTGCCTTTGATTGTTACCGGCGGTTCATCGCCCAGTACGCCGAACTGGTTTTGGGGCTGGACCTGGAGTTATTCGACGAGGCGGTAAATTCGGCGCGGGGCGGGGTGGGGCTGCCCACACCAGAATTCTCGGAAGAGGAAGTGCGGTCAGTTACGGCGGCCTTCAAATCCGTGGTCGCCGAGGAAACGGGGGCGGACTTTCCCGAAGACCCCCGCGCCCAACTATGGGGAGCGATCCGCGCAGTCCAAGGCTCCTGGACCAAAGGCCGCGCCGTCAGGTACCGGGCCTTGCACGGCATTGGCGAGACGCCGGGGACCGCTGTCACCGTCCAAGCCATGGTGTTTGGCAACAGGGGCAAGCACTCCGCCACCGGAGTCGGGTTCACCCGGGATCCGTCCACGGGCGCGCGCCAGCCATTCGGCGAATACCTGGCCAACGCCCAGGGCGAAGACATCGTCTCCGGGGTTTCCATCCCACGGGCACTTGCCGCAAGCCCGGGTGAAAGCGGATCCATGGAACAAGCAATGCCCGAGGTATTCGCCGCACTGATGGACTCGTTTGGCCTCTTGGAGCGCCATTTCCGCCGCATGCAAGAGGTGGAATTCACCGTCGAACAAAACAGGCTATGGATTTTGCAAACACGAAACGCCGTCCCCGGTGTTCGCGCCGCCATCCAAATCGCCGTGGACATGGTGGCCGAAGGCATCATCGACAAGGCCGAAGCTATGACCCGGGTTGATGCCGAGGCGTTGTCGGCCCTGCTGCACCTGGAAGTCGATCCCGGTGCCGAGAAAACGGTACTGGCCCGGGGCATTCCAGCCTCCCCTGGCGCGGCGTCGGGCCCGGTGGCATTCACTTCGGACGACGCCGAAGCCATGAAGCTAAGCGGCCAAGCGCCGGTGCTGGTGCGGCCGGAAACCAAACCCGAAGACGTCCACGGCATCGCCGCCGGCGTCGCGGTCCTCACCAGCCGGGGTGGGGCAACCAGCCACGCCGCGGTGGTAGCGCGAGCCATGGGCCGGCCCTGCGTCACCGGCGCCAGCGATCTAGTGGTGGACGCTGCCGCCAACCGGTTCACCGTGTCTTATCATGTGGTGAACCGCGGCGACATCATCACCGTGGACGGCACCAATGGCTTGGTGTGTTTGGGGGCAGTTCCATTCCGCTCGCCCGACCTGGGTCCGGCAATTACCGAATTTTTGTCCTGGACTAACGCGCCTGACTAGCGCGCCTGACTAACGCGCCCCTGCCGCGCCCCCCAGTTCAAGGGTGGCGGCGAGGAGCAATTTTCCAAATTTGCGAATCATTCTGGCTCCGGGAACGACACCCGCTCCCGTGGGCCGTCGAGGTTGGTGTAGCCGGAACGGATTTCTTGTTGCGCGCGGGTCAGTGGATTCACTCTCGGCAGTTGGCTCACCGCAGCCGCAGGCACCTGGGAACGCCTTCTCAACGGATCCAATGTCGGGGCCAGAGGCATTTTCGGTTGTCTTCCCCATGTCGGCTTGGCTTTGGCCCCATACCAGAGCACGCCGCGCCCGCGCGGCACGCCCCGATCGCGAAGAACGCAACTGCCTTGAGCCCGCCACAATCAGCATGCAAATTGCCACCAAGCACAACAAATCAACCGGGGCCGCTCATGAGATCAATTTGGACCAACATCGGAATGATCGCCGCAACCATATTTCTGGTTTTGGTTGCTGGTCCTAACCTGGTTCGGGCCCAGGTCGGTGAGGTCCGCTCGATCACTGCTGAAGCGGCAACAAGTGACTGCATCGGTGACCCTCACACACCGCTTTGCGCGGTCGAAACCTTCCTGGCCTGCACAGTGCGCCGAGATTTGGACCCTTTGCGCCACAGTTGGGGTCCAAGAGGTTCGGCGGTATCACACTGGCCCAAGAGGAATGTCAGCGATCCACATCAGATTGGTGGAGTCAAAATTCATCAATCACGACGCGGCTTTGCCGTTTGGGGAACCGCCAGACCATGCTAACCAAGAACGGGCGACGGTCGTCCTCGCCGAGCGCCGTTGCCTATCGGAAGAGGAAGGTTGTCGGGATTGGA
>JAKZSO010000210.1:0-2523 GCA_047517625.1 Alphaproteobacteria bacterium | reverse complement strand
GGCCAAGTCACTGCCCGGCCCTTGAGCGGCGGCATTGCCGCCCTGCATTCGGCGTGGCGCACCTGATGGTGACGCGATCCATCAGAAACATGACCCGGGCGATCGGCATCGCCCGCACATTTGTGCGCCACGGCGCAGGCGAAGTGTTGGACCGATTGGGCGTCCCCAAACCGGTTCAGGCGATCATCAAGCTTGGTGTGGGGAAACCCAAAGCCGGGGTGCCGCCAAAGCTGGGGTTGCAGCTGTCGGCGGCAGCCCAGGATTTGGGTCCAAGCTTCATCAAATTCGGTCAGTCCTTGTCGACCCGGCCCGATGTGGTGGGCAAGGAAATTGCCAACGACTTGGCGGATTTGCGCGATCGCCTGGAACAATTTTCCGGGGACATCGCCCGCGAAATCATCGCCGAACAGTTGGGCCGGGATGTGGAGGAAATTTTCGACAGCTTTGATGACCAGGCGGTGGCGGCGGCGTCCATCGCCCAGGTCCATTTCGCCGGGCTTGCCGACGGCAGCCATTTGGCGGTGAAGGTCCTGCGCCCCGGGATCGAGGAAAAATTCGCCCGGGATATCGATTTCTTTTTGTGGGGGGCGGAATGGATGGAATCCCTGTACCCGCCCATGCGGCGGCTGGAACCTATCCAAGTGGTCAAGACCTTCAAAAAGTCGGCGCAAACCGAGATGGATTTGCGTCTAGAGGCGGCAGCGGCGTCGGAGCTGGCGGAAAACTTTGAAGGCGACGATAGCTTCCAGGTGCCCGAAGTGGATTGGAGCCGGACCCAGCGCCGGGTGCTGACCACCGACCGCATCGGCGGCATCCCCATCGCTGACAAACGGGCATTGGCGGACGCCGGGCGCAATCTGGAACAAGTCGCGCGCAACCTTATCCTGAGCTTTTTGAAGCAAGCGTTTCGCGACGGTTTTTTCCACGCCGACCTGCACCAGGGCAATTTGTTCGTGGATGACGAAGACAACATCGTTGCGGTGGATTTTGGCATCATGGGCCGCCTGGACCGGCGAACCCGCCTGTATGTGGCGGAAATGCTGCTGGCATTCTTGACCGGCGACTACCGCCGGGCGGCGGAAGTCCATTTCGAAGCGGGCTACGTGCCCCGGGACCAATCGGTCGATGCCTTTGCCCAGGCTTGCCGGTCCATCGCCGAGCCGATTTTTGACCGGCCGCCGGCGGAAGTGTCCATGGCCAAGCTTTTCGCTCAGCTGTTCGGCATCACCGAGTCGTTCAATATGCGCACCCAGCCGCAATTGTTACTGCTTCAGAAGACCATGGTGGTGGTCGAAGGCACGTGCCGGGATCTGGTGCCCGAAACCGACCTGTGGGCCATCGCCCGAGAATTCTTGAACGATTGGGTGCCCGAAAATCTGGGCCCCATGGCCAAAGCCAAGGAAGCCATCACGGAAGTCGCCGACGCCGCCCGGCGGCTCCCTGGATTGGTGGAAAAGGCTGAATTGGCCGCCCAAGCGTTCGGCCCCGAAGGCGTGTTTTCCCATCGCCGGCCCGATCCGGGCGATATGCTGGGGCCGCGCGAAGGCGCCCGGCGCATGTCCACAAACAAAATACTGTACGGCGTGATCGCGGTGCTGGTGGTCGTGGTCGCCGTCCAACTGTTCTGAGCCCGGCACCTCGGTCGCAGGGGCGGCCTTGCCCCGGAATGCCGCCCGCCATATATTAATTCACACAATTTTTGTCGTGAATCCCGCTGAACCGCAATTTTAGGGACTTTTTCGTGGCCAAAAGCGCGATGGACGGGCGTCGAGCCCTGCTGATTATTCCAGGGGGCATCGCCGCCTACAAATGCTTGGAATTGATCCGCGCCTTGAAGGGCCGAGGGGTGGAAGTCCCAGCGGTGCTGACCAAGGGCGGCGCCCAATTCGTGACGCCGTTGTCGGTTTCCGCCCTTTCCGGCACCAACGTTTACACCGATTTGCATTCATTGACCGACGAAGCGGAAATGGGCCACATCCGCCTGTCACGGGATTCCGACCTGGTGGTGGTGGCCCCGGCAACCGCCGACATTTTGGCCAAAATGGCCGCCGGTCTGGCGGGGGATTTAGCCACCGCCGTGCTGCTGGCCACGGACAAACCGGTGTTGGCCGCCCCGGCCATGAACGTGAAAATGTGGGAACACCCCGCCACCCGGCGCAACATCGCCCAACTGCGCGATGACGGGGTCAGGTTCGTTGGCCCCGCCACGGGGGCGCTGGCCGACGGCGAGTCTGGGCCGGGCCGTCTGGCCGAGGTTGCCGATTTGCTCGCCGCCATCGAAGCTCTGCTTACGGTTGCCCCCCGGGTCGATCGCCCGGCGCTTGTGGAGGTTGCCTCGTTGGCCGGGATGACCGCGCTGGTGACGTCTGGCCCCACGTTCGAGCCCATCGACCCGGTGCGCTACATCGCCAACGCCTCGTCGGGCAAACAGGGCCACGCCATCGCCGCCGCCCTGGCCCGGGCCGGGGCCCAAACCACCTTGATCAGCGGACCCACCGACTTGCCGGACCCGGACGGGGTGAC
>JAKZSO010000209.1:0-7079 GCA_047517625.1 Alphaproteobacteria bacterium | reverse complement strand
CCATCCTCCGAAATGCTCTCCAGGAACACTTGAGAAAGGCTCAGGCCGACAGTGCCATTGAAACCATCATGAAGGCAGCATAGCATCATCAACCAGCGACGCCTGCCCCACGAATTTCAACAGAGATAGGGACATCGCCTTGCGAAATCGCCCACCCGTACTAATATTAACCCAGCGAACCTTCGCGGTCCGTGGACGCAAGCCAATAAAGGATTGAAAATTAGCTTGCAGAACGGCGCCGCGGCCTAGGCACAACCGGTAACGTTTCCAGATTTCGTGCCCTGGTCGTCAGAGCAAGGCGAAGTTTTTTTAACCCGAGGCCAGCCCGGACGTTCCGGTGCCGGCAGCCTAATTCCGATTCCCTCTGGTTCGCACCCGGGATGGAATGTGGCGCCGTGGCCTTGCATAGACTAGGACGGGCCCGCGCTCAAAGTTCGCGTGAGCGACCCCCGTCATGGAGACAGCTTCCGATGGTAAAGCGGTTGCTTGTCGATGCCGCCCACCCCGAAGAAACCCGGGTGGTCGTTATTGACGGAACGCATTTGAATGCGTTCGACGTTGAATCCTCCGCCAGAAAACAGTTCAAAGGTAACATCTACCTGGCCAAGGTCATGCGGGTTGAACCCTCGTTGCAGGCGGCATTCGTGGACTTTGGCGGGAATCGTCACGGCTTTCTGGCGTTTGGCGATATCCATCCCGATTATTATCAGATCCCGGTCGAAGACCGCGCCGCCCTGCTGCGTGAGCAAGCGGCGGAAGAGGCGGCGCACGGCCGGGCGGAAGAAGAAGCCCTGGCCAGGGCCAAGGACGCTCCGGAGCCGGACGAGGGCGACGAGGAGGACGAGGGCGCGAGCGGCGGCGACAACAATGATGGAGAAGCCGACGGCTCCGCAGACGACGCGTCCGAGGACGAACCGGCCACGAACTCTGGCGACGACTCTGCCGAAGAATCTGGTGCTGGGGAGGAAGATGGCGAAGGCTCCGAGGACGAAAACGGCGCTGATGGTGAAGACGAACCTGCTCCGGCAGAGTCGGTAGGCGGCGACGATATTGATTCCGCGCCACCGCGCAGAACCAGTTCGCGGCGGTACAAGATCCAAGAAGTCATCAAGCGCCGCCAAGTTCTGTTGGTCCAAGTGGTCAAGGAAGAACGCGGCAGCAAAGGCGCGGCCCTGACGACTTATCTTTCGCTCGCCGGGCGCTATTGCGTGTTGATGCCAAACACCGCGCGGGGCGGCGGCGTAAGCCGCAAAATCAGCGCCGCCGCTGACCGCAAGAAATTGCGCACCATCATCGAATCCCTGAGCGTCCCGGACGGCATGGGTTTGATTGTGCGCACCGCCGGCCAAAGCCGAACGAAAACCGACATTCGCAACGACTACCAATACCTGATGCGCCTGTGGGAAAGCGTCCGCGAGCTGACGTTGAAATCCACGGCCCCAACCCTGGTCTATGAAGACGCCAACCTGATCAAACGGGCGATCCGGGATTTGTACTCCAACGACATTCCCGAAGTCCTGGTGGAGGGGGAGGTGGCCTACAAGGCGGCCAAGGCCGTCATGAAAATGTTGGTGCCCAGCCACGCCAAGCGGGTCAAGCAATACACCGACCGGGTGCCATTGTTCCGGCGCCACCAAATCGAGGAACAGCTCGACAAGATGCACATGCCCCAAGTGACTTTGAAGTCCGGCGGGTCCATCGTCATCAACCCCACCGAAGCGTTGGTGGCGATCGACGTCAATTCCGGGCGGGCAACGCGAGAGCGCAGCATCGAAGCGACGGCGCTGAAAACCAACTTGGAAGCGTCCGAAGAAATCGCCAAGCAGCTTTCGTTGCGCGACCTGGCCGGGCTGATTGTCATCGATTACATCGACATGGATCAGTCGCGAAACAATCGCGCGGTGGAACGCCGCCTGAAGGACGCCCTGAAGATGGACCGGGCGCGGATTCAGGTCGGCCGTATTTCGACCTTTGGTCTGATGGAGCTGTCGCGCCAGCGCATGCGCCCCAGCCTGTTGGAAACCAGCACCGACATTTGCCCAACCTGCGCCGGCACCGGCCTGGTGCGATCGACGGAGTCCGCCGCGCTGCACGCCCTTCGCGCCATTGAAAACGAGGGCGTTCGCGGTCCAGCGGCGGTCACCGCGGCGCTGCCAACGAAAGTCGCGACTTATCTGCTGAACAAGAAACGCCTGGCGCTGACCGATTTGGAAATCCGTTTTGGCCTGGTGCTGACCATCGTGCCTGACGCGGACTTGGTAACCCCGCACCTTCGTATCGAGCGTCAGGACCTGGAGGGCGCCGAGGCACCGGCCGAGAAAACAAAACCCGCCGCCCGCCGCCGCAAAGCTGCCAGCGCCGAACCTGAAGTCGCGGACGCATCGGCGCAGGCCGCAGGGTCGCCGGGTACGGAAGCCAGTGAGGGCGACGACACAGCCAAGCCATCGACGCGGCGCCGGCGCGGCAAGCGCGGCGGCAGGCGCATGCGGCGAAAGGAAGAACCCTCGGAGATCGAAGCAGTGACGGCGCAAGGCGCCGGGCCGGCTCACGGCGAAGCCGCAACGTTTGGCGAAGCCCCGCTTGAGAAGTCCGATGCCAAAACCGCAGACAAGGCTTCGGAAAAAACGAACGACCCGGAGCCGTCTGAAGCCGCCACCGAGCCCACCCCGGCTAAAACGGAAGAGGCACCAAAGCCCAAACGCCGCCGCCCGCGCACCCGCAAACCTCGGGCCAAAGCCACCAGAGCGGCGAAGCCCGAGGCGGAGGCTGGGGCGGCGTCACCCGAACCCACATCAGATGCCTCAGAAACGCCCGCTGACGAACCTGCGAAACTGAAACGCCGTCGCCCGCGACGCCGCCAAGCGACCGCACCGAAAGAAATCGCCGGGGAGGCGCCGAATGAGGACAAGGCCGGCGACGCAGCTAGTGAAGAAAAGGTGTCTGCAAAGGCGCCAGAGGTGCTAGTCGTCGCCGCCGGAAAAATCGAAGAAGCAGTGAAAGCCAAAAAGCCAGCGAAGAAAGGATGGTGGAGAGCGCGTAGTTAGCGGCTTTTTCTTTGTCGTTCAGATTCACGCGCCCTCGGCGGGCGCGATTTGCACTTAGGAACCACGATCCGCACTCCACTTTATGAGCCGCCGGGCGGCTTCTTGCATAGTGGCGAACGTGCCGGCGATCGAAAACCGAATGAACTGCTTGCCCCGCGCCGGATCGAAATCGATTCCCGGCGTGGTGGCGACGCCGGCTTCGACTAACATCTGGCGGCAGAACTGCTGGGAATCGTCGGTCAACCGGCTAACGTCGGCAAACATGTAAAAGGCGCCATCCACCGGGGCCAAATTATCGAATCCGGCCTTGGGCAGTTCCTCCAGCAGCAGGTCGCGATTGCGGGCATAGGCGGCGACGTTTGCTTCCAGCTCTTGCGTCGCATCAAACGCCGCCAGGGCGGCGTATTGGGACAACGCGGGCGCCGAGATGTACAGGTTTTGGGCGATGCGCTCGACGGCGGAAACTAGGTGGGATGGCACCACCATCCAGCCGATGCGCCAGCCGGTCATGGAAAAATATTTGGAAAAGCTGTTGATGATAAAGGCGTCATCGGAAAGGGACGCGACGGTCACCGCCCCAGCCCCGAACGTGATGCCGTGATAGATTTCGTCTGAAATGATCCGCACATCGTTGGCCGCGGCCCAGTCGACAATGGCTCGCAACGCTGGCCGGTCGAGCATTGTGCCGGTGGGATTGGCGGGGCTGGCGATGACCAAGCCATCCATAGCGGGTCCCGCGGCCAGCATGGTGGTGGACGGCTGAAACCGGGTCTCGGAGCCGACGGCGATGGCCACCGGGTTGAAGCCCAAGGCGCTGGCGGTGTTGCGATAGGCGGGGTAGCCGGGCTCCGCCGCGCCGATTTTCGCGCCATCATCAAACGCAGCCAAGAACGCGAGCACGAACCCGGCGGATGATCCGGTGGTCACCACGATCCGCCCGGGGTCGACGTCCACGCCATAGGTGTCTTGGTAGTGGCGGGCGACGCGCGCCCTAAGCGGCGGAATGCCAAGGGCATCGGAGTAGCCAAGGTGGACGTTGTCATGGAGCGCCGCGTGGGCGGCGGCGACCGCGGCGGCGGGAGCGCCGGTGCCGGGCTCCCCCACTTCCATGTGCATGACATCGTCACCGTTGGCCTCGCGCTCGGCGGCAGCCTTCATGACCTCCATCACGTAGAACGGCGCGATGTGTTGACCGCGACCGCCCACCCTTCCCAACTTCGGGGTCATTGCCGGGCCGACACCGCCAAGCCACCGGCGCGCGGGTCACTGACAAAGGCACATTGGCGCGGGCGGTTGTTCGCCGGCGGGATGCACGCCAGCGCATTCACCGCCCCCAGGCTGGTGAATTCGCGCAACGCATGGCCACGGTCCGTCAGGCCTTGGCGCTGGACGCCCGAGATTTGCGCCTCCACCAGGACTTGGTCGGGGAGCCCGGGATGGACCAGTCGCGGTGGCGCCAAATTGATCGCCAAGCCGGCGGTTGGCCCCTGTAACAAAAGTGCGGCGATGGCTGCCGGGCCCAGGGGTCCTCCGGCGGCGGCCAAGGAAACGGCGGTGTCGCCCGCGGCGAAGACCAGCACCGGGGCAACGAAGGCATTGGTGGCCACATCATCCGGCGCCGGCGACAAAATCACGCCGGTGGGCCGGGCGGTGCGGCCGATGCCGAACGCCTTACCCATGGTCAGGGTACACGCCACCACCGAGCCCTCGCCGTCCATCACCACGAACCCGGTGGCCCCGGCATCGTCGGCGGTGACTTTTGGCGCGCCGGCGCCGCCCGAGAACGGCGTGTGGCGGGCAAGGGTGACGTCGGACATCAGGATCTGGGCCCGGAACACGGCGAATGGATTGGCGGCGGCATTGCCACGGTCGCCATAGGCCCGGGCCGAGGCCTCGGCGAACAGATGCGCTCGGGTTGCCTCATCGCCGCTGGTGAAGCGCGGATCGGCGGCCAACATGGCCCACAATTGACCGGCGACCACACCGCCGCCGGGGGCGCCGAGCGCGACGTAAACCCGCATCCCCGCCATGTCCAAAAACAATGTGTCGCTCCACACGGCGGCGTAGGCGCGCAAGTCGGATTGGCTTAACGCGCCTCCCGCGTCGGCCACGCCATCCAGGAAGGTGGCCGCCGACTGGCCGGAATAAAAATCCCCCGCCCCGCGAATTCTGATCTGCGCCAACACCGTGGCCAATTCGACCTGAGTGATCACGCCGTCCTGGGCCACGCCCTGGCCGTTGCCGTCCAGAAACCGCTCGGCCATGACCGGGTCGGTTCTCAACATCGGTGCTTCGGCCTGGGCCGCCGCCGCCAGCGAACGCGAAATCGGAGTCCCGCGGCGGGCCAACCCTTCCGCTTGCAGAACCAGCACCCCCCAATCCACCACGCCGTAGCGGCGGTGCAATTGGTCCAGGCCGACGGCCGTTTCCGGGCACCGCCACGGTGCCCCTGGCCCAGCCGTTCTGGGCAAGAAATCCAGACTTTCGATCGTGTGGTCGTGGCCGCTGTACACAAGACAGGCGCCGCCGCCGCCCAAACCCGCGGCGGACGGGTGGGTCACCGCCAATGTGAAGGCCAAGGCCACCGCCGCATCTGCCGCGGTGCCGCCGGATTTCAAGATCTCGAAGGCGACGGCGCTGGCCCTTGGTTCATCTGAAGCAACGCCCTCCAAATAGCCGGGGATGAAGTTGGAAGGGTTAACCTCGATTGGTGTTTCGGGGACCGCGCAGGACGCGACGACAAATGCCAACGATCCAATTACCGCCGATTGACGGAACGGTTGGCGGTTCTTAGGGTCCGTGGGATCGGGCAAATCAGTTTTGAGAAATCGCATCGCAAATAATGCTCTAGGCGCTCTTAGAGTTATGTGCGCCACCCTTGCCGCCGGAATGGCCTTGGCCCAGGCGACTCAGGCTGCCCATGGCCAGGGGCTGATCCGCGACGCGGAGATCGAACATATCAGCAGGGCCTGGGCCACGCCACTTTTCGCGGCGGCGGGCCTAACCCCGGGCGACGTCGAAATCCACCTGATTAACGATCCCACCATCAACGCCTTTGTCGCCGGCGGCCAAAAAGTATTCCTCAACACCGGTTTGTTGTTGGCGGCGGAGACCGAAAACCAAATCATGGGGGTGATCGCGCACGAAACCGGGCACCTGGCCGGTGGCCATTTGGCCCGGACCCAAGAGGCATTGAAGATCGCCAACGTGCAAACCATCCTGGCGTTTCTGTTGGGGGTGGCGGCGGTGGCCGGCGGGGTTCCGGGAGATGCTGGCGCGGCGGTGGTGTTGGGTGGCCAGCAAATTGCCGAGCGCGGATACTTGCAATACTCCCGGGCTCAGGAATCCGCCGCCGACCAGGCTGCCTTCGAGTTGATGACCGCGGTCGGCCAGCCGACGATTGGTTTGGTGGAATTCCTTCAAATCATCGCCCGGGGGGACGGTCTTTTTGAAAACCGCGGCGACCCCTACACCCGCAGCCACCCGCTGTTCCCGGATCGCATCGCGGCGTTGCGGACCCGCATCGCCTTGGCTGAGCCGGGGCCTAACCGGCCGCCGTTGGTCTCCGTCGCCGATTTCGAACGCATGCAGGCGAAGCTGGCGGGATTTTTGCAGCCCCCCGATCGCATCCTTGCCCGCTACCCCATGACCGATTCCAGCGTCCCCGCGCGGTATGCCCGGGCCGTGGCGTTTCACCGGGCCGGACGCCTGGACGACGCCTTGGCTGAAATCGCGGCATTGCTGGAGCGCGCGCCGGACGACCCCTATTTCCACGAACTCATGGGCCAAGTGCTGATGGAGCGGGGCTGGGTGGCGGAGTCCTTGGCACCTTACGCCAGGGCGGTGGGATTGGCGCCGGACCAACCGCTTCTGCATTTGGGCCTGGCATCGGCCATGATCGCGACAGAGTCCCTGGAATTGATGGCCGATGCAATCCGGCATCTTGGTGTGGTCACCACCATCGAGCCCGACAATGCCGGCGCCTGGCGGCAACTGGCCATCGCCCATGGCCGATCCGGAAATATGGGGCTGTCT
>JAKZSO010000208.1:0-5413 GCA_047517625.1 Alphaproteobacteria bacterium | reverse complement strand
CCTCGACCCAGCCCGTCGAGAACGACCTCAGAGGGGGGAATGAAGATGCCGGAAATGAAAGACAGCGGCAGAAGCGTGAAGTTGGTCACAACTGACGCCGTGTTGCTGTCGGAAATGCGCGAAGCGACCATCATCCCCAGTCCGGCGAAGGACGCGACGCCGACAACGAAGGCGACCGCTGCAGCCGCCAGCGTCTCGGGATAGACCCGGACGCCGAAGAATGCGACCCCTACGCCCAGCATGAGCACGATAGCGAGAAACGCGATCCATGTTGTCGAGGCGAGGCGGCCGGCGATGTAGATCCAGGGCGGAATCGGCGTGCGGCGCACGCGCTTCAGGATTCCCTCACCCCGCCGAGCCACCGTCGAAACGGCGAGGTTGTAATAGGCTGCAGCGACCTCCCCGTAGACGGCCAGCGCGGGCGCGTAGAACTGAGCCCGCGTGACGCCGAGTTCTGGACTCACGTCGTTGCCGAAGACCGTCGTGAACACGAAAAAGAACATCAGCGGGAACGCAAGGGTGAAGAACGCGGCTGTGGGGTAGCGCCAGAACATCTGGTTCTGGTAACGGAACTGGTGAATCAGGAGCCGAAGGGTGGAAGGGCGCCCGGCCCTTTGTTTATCCGTCATCGTCCTGCTCTTTCGCTGCCAGTGAGCTCGAACCCGAGAACCGATACGGACCCCGATGTGGGGCGCCGGTGGCCTTCGAGGATTTCGACCAGCGTTGTCTTGCCAGCGTCGTTGGGACCGAGAAGGACAAAGACTTCGCCCTCGCCCACGGCGAAGCTAGCGCCATCGACTGCCGCCGTGGCGCCGTATCGCTTAACGAGATTCTCGACGACGATGACCGGCGCCGTGCTCCCGGGCGTCGCTCTTTTGGCTCGGTCGGGTCCGAGCACCATGTTGGCGCGGATAGATGAAAACCCTCCGTCGGCGGTGTCTTGTCGAAGCAAGGCCTGATTCATTCCTACCTCCTGCGTGGCGCGGCACCCCGCCACCAGCGGCAGCCCGCGCAGTTTTTATGTAAGCATCGTCTACATAGGGTGAGGTGTTGACAACGTCAACAAGAAAGTTGACGATGTCAACAATCCGTGATAATTGTTGGAAATGACGGAACGGCCGTACCACCACGGCGATCTCCGCCATGCCCTGATCAACGCGGCGCTGGTGGGCCTGGAGGAGGGGGGCACCGGAGCGCTGTCGCTGCGCGGCCTTGCTGAACGCGTCGGTGTAAGTCGCACTGCCCCGTATCGCCATTTTGCCGGCAAAAAAGCGCTGTTGGCCGCGGTGGCCGCGTCCGGCTTCGTGCGTTTCACCGAGGCGTTGCGCGCGGCAAATGGCAGAAACGCGGGCAAACGGCTCGCTGCGATCGGCCGCGCCTATTGCGCGTTCGCGCGGCAGAACCCCGGTCTCCTTCGGCTCATGTTCGGGCCGCGAGAGGGGCCGGACCGATCATCGCCAGAGCTCGTTGCAGCGTCCGGCGATGCCTACGCGGAGCTATACGGCGCCGTGTGTGCGGTTCTCGAGAAAGAGGGGCTCGCAATTGACCGGGCGCACGTCGCCGCGCTTGCCGTATGGTCGCTGGTGCACGGGCTCTCGAACCTGATGCTCGACCAGGTCGGTCCCATCACCGCGAGTGGATTCAGCGACGATGCGCTGGTTACTGCAATTACCGACGCCGGAACGATGCTCGCCGTCGCCACAGCGGCGAAACACTGACAGGTGTTTGCGGAAGATCGAAGCCAGCGAGCGGCTGTTCGAGCGCCGACTTAGCCACTTCCGCGGCGCTGTGGCGCGGCAATTCAATTCGAGCCGGCCATCGCGCTCTGACCACTCATTTCTAAATGCCGATCAGATTCACGTGGTCTTTCGACCACGATCTGCTCTGAATGCCGATCAGATTTTCGCGGCCTCAGCGGCAGCGATCTGATCTTTGATCCTCAGCTTGCGGCGCTTGAGTTCCGCGACGCGCAGGGCGTCGGGGTTGGGCAGCGAATACTCTTCCTCGATCGAGGCCTTCAGGCGCTTGTGCTCCTGGGCCAGAGCCTCGGCGTCTTTCTTTTGCACTACGTCTTCCTCCATGACCGTCTCCCTTTATCGCTTGCCAAGTCTTCGTTCAGATTCACGCTCCCTAATCGGGCACGATCTGCACTTTATTGCCGTTCGGATTCACGTGACCGGCAAAAGCCGGTCACGATCCGCACTTTTCCTTTCGTTCAGATTCACGCGCCTCAATGTTGCGGAGCAACGAATCGGGGAGGCGGGCGCGATCTGCACTGTTCCTTTCGTTCAGATTCACGCGCCCTCATAGAGCGCGATCTGCACTCCTACGCATCCACCGGGGCGGTCCCCGCCGCTTTATCCGGGAACGCGCTTTCCAAAATTGACGCCAAATCCGCGGCGTCCTCGGTGCTCGGGGAAATCCCAATTCGGGCGAAATACCGGGCGAAATTTGTCGCCGCGAGTTCCGCCGCGGTTTGGTCGGATTCCAGACCTGGCGCGGCCGCATCCACCAGCTGCACCAGCAGCAATTGCTCGATGCGCTCGGCCTCCAGCTCCGCGTGGGTGACTTCTTGGCGTAGATCGCCGGTCAATTCCTCGGGCACAGGTTCAACTCCGTCGCCCAGCAATTGGCGGGCGGCCCCGCGCAAGGGCAAAAGCACGTCCCGCCGCCATGGCGTGACGGCGGCAATGGCCCGCAGCAATTCCTGGTCTTCCAGCTCGCCGTGGCCGCAGACCGCGGCCCAAACGCAGAGCAACAATATATTCACATCTACATCGACCCGGGCCAAATGCCGTTCTTGCAACGCCAAGCAGGCGATTGCAACGGCCTCGTCTTGGTAGAGCTCCACCGAAAATTCCCAGAACGGATTTGGCGGCGGGGTCATGTTTGGGTGTATTGTTTGTTGATGACTAGGCCCGGGGCTGATCCAACCGACCGTGCTGAATTGAAGAAAAAGCTCGTCGCATTACGAGAAGAACATCGCGACCTTGATGACGCCATTTCGGCGCTCATTGCCAAGGGCCCAGCGAACCAAGTTCCCGCCCAGCGTTTGAAAAAACGCAAACTCGCCATCAAAGATCAAATCTCCCGCATCGAGGCGGCGTTGCTCCCCGACATCATTGCTTGACCCAACTACCCCGCTTTCTTCAAACCTTTCTTGTGCGCGTACATGGCCCGGTCGGCGGCGGCCAAGGCGTCGTCTGCGTCCTCGCCGGGCTGAAACGTGTAGGCGCCAAAGGCAACCTGAATATCGATGGTCTCACCCTCCCACTCGAACGGTGCGGCGCGGATGGCGTCGACCAAAGCCTCGGCCTTGCCCTTGGTTTCTTCGTCCTCGGAATGGCTCAAAATGACGCCGAATTCGTCGCCTCCCAAACGCCCCACTGTGTCAGTTTCGCGGACGCTGGCTGCCAGAATGTCGGCGATGTGGTGCAGCGCCGCGTCCCCGCCGGGTGACCAAGCGTGTCGTTGATGTGTTTAAATCAGTTGATATCGAAATACACCACCGCCGCCTTGGCGCCATAGCGTTCGGTGGCGGCGATGGCGCGGCTGAGCTCGCGCACAAACGCCCGGCGGTTGGCCACGGGAAGCATGACATCTTGATCGGCCATGCGCTCCAAATGGGCCATGTGGTCCCGGGCTTCGGCCACTTCCCGGCGCAGGGCGGCGACGTCAGACATCAGCGACATCAGGGCGTCCCGGACCTTTGGCGTCAGTTCCGCTTCCGGGATTCCGAGAATTTCGACAGTGTCGGAAACAGGGCCGGACACGTCGGCTTGAACCGAGGCCGCTGGCGGTCCGGCTGGTCTTTTTTCCGCGCGGCTAATGCGGGAAACCGGAGTTCCCCGGCCCGCGCCGGTTACGCCTCGCGTGGGCTCAATTTTCATCGCGCACCGATTCTAACGCCGATGGCCCAAAGCGGTAAACCCGCGAATATCCGCGCCTTTCAATCCCTTGCCGGGCCAATAGGAGTCCTTATACTGCGCGCGCCAACCTCAAAATGGAGTTAACCGTGGTCAAAACAGGCCCCATGGTCGGAATTTTAATGGGAAGCCAATCCGATTGGCCGACCATGCGTCACGCCTCGGAAACGTTGGAAAAACTTGGGATCGCCGCGGAATCCAAGGTGATTTCGGCGCACCGCAATGCCGACCGCCTAGACGAATATTGCGCCACCGCCATGGACCGGGGAATTAAAGTGATCATTGCCGGGGCGGGGATGGCCGCGGCGCTGCCGGGCGTTGTCGCGGCGCGGCTGCGCATTCCGGTGTTGGGGGTTCCCATGGAAAGCAAGGTGGATGGCATGGATAGCCTACTTTCGATGGTGCAGATGCCAGCGGGAATTCCGGTGGGGGTATTGGCGATTGGCCGGTCCGGAGCGGTGAACGCGGCCCTCTTGGCGGCCTCTATCCTTGGGCTTGGTGACGCTGAAATCGACGCCAAAGTGGCCGCGTACCGCGCCGCCCAGGCAAGCGCTCCAGAAGATCCCCAAGACTAGGCCCTAGCCCAGCCTTGAGCCGCCGCCGCAATCCGCCCAACTTCAATGCGTCGGAAATCCGCCGCTCCAGAAATGCCCAAGACTCTTCGAAATCCGGGGATCGGTCGGAAAACCAAACCACGGACGTGGAGGCATAGACGCCGCCGACCAGGGCGCGTTTTGTGTAAAAGCTGAAATCAGTCGAGGTGTCGCCGATGCCGTACCAGATGGCGTCGGCGGTCCGCGCCAGCCCAGCCGCGGACGTCAACAGATTCCTGGGTGCCGCCTGCACGACCAAGGCCCGGCGCGCGGCTTCCCTGTGCGGTTCCATGGCCAGTAAGCGCAGCCGCACAGCCAAGCCAATACGGTCGCGTATTTTCACCCGGTCCAAATCGCGGGCGGCCAGTTCGGTCTCCATGGCGGCATCCGCACGGGCGTGAAACGCGTCGATCATGGTGGCCGGGCCGTGGGGGAACGCGCGCGTGGCCAGGGGCAGGTCGACCCCGGTTTCCGTGACGGCCCGGTCCAGCATCGCCGCGGTCCAGCCCATGGCCGGCACAAGGACCAAGCCGGCGTCCAAAATTCTATTCCGGGCCGCTTCCAGGTTGGCATCAATCATCGTTCGCGTCCTGATCGCTATTCTGAACACCGTCGTTTTCAACGCCGTCATCGTCGTCCGATCCCAAATAATGATGGAATTCGGACTCAAACACCAACAGGCCCAAATCTTCCATGCGCATGGGATACAAAATGCCGTCAAGGTGGTCGAATTCGTGCTGGACCACTCGGGCATGGTAGCCGCTGACTTCGCGCTCGAAGTGCTCGCCGTCGGGGGTGGTGCCGCTGTAGCGCACCCGGGAAAACCGCGGCACGACGCCACGCATTTCCGGCACCGACAGACAGCCCTCCCACCCCGGCACCAACTCCTGATCC
>JAKZSO010000207.1:0-7083 GCA_047517625.1 Alphaproteobacteria bacterium | reverse complement strand
TCATTTCCAACGCGTCGTGCACGACCAATTGTTTGGCCCCGGTGGCCCAGACCCTGAACAACGCAATGGGTATCGCCCAGGGCTTTATGACGACGATCCACGCCTACACCGCGGATCAGCGCGTCCAAGATACCCTGCACGGGGATTTGCGGCGGGCGCGCTCGGCGGCGGCTTCGATCATCCCGGCATCGACCGGGGCGGCCCGCGCCGTCGGGCTTGTGCTGCCGGAACTGGCTGGCAAGCTGGACGGTACCGCCATGCGGGTTCCGGTGATCAACGTCTCGGTGGTGGATCTGAAGTTCAATTCAAAGAAACCGACGGATGTGGACTCGGTCAACGCCGCGCTGATCAAAGCCGCGAAGGGCCCGCTGAAAGGCATTTTGACCGTCACTGACGAGCCGCTGGTTTCCACTGACTTGAACCACACCAAGGCCAGCTCGACCGTCGACCTGAACCAGACCCAGGTTGTGGGCAACAAGTTCGTTCGGGTCATGTCTTGGTACGACAACGAGTGGGGCTTTGCGAACCGCATGCTCGATACCGCATCGGCCATTGGCAAGCTCGGATAATTGGGGAATTGGCGTGACCGATTTCGCAACCCTTGACGATTTGGACGTGGCGGGCCGCCGGGTTCTGGTACGCGCGGACCTGAACGTGCCGGTGCGCGACGGCGTCATTTCCGACGCCACCCGCATCGAACGGAGCGCCCAAACCGTGGCCGAATTGAGTGCGGCGGGGGCGAAAGTCGTCGTCATTTCCCATTTCCGCCGACCCCTGGGTCAGCGCATCCCGGAAATGTCTTTGCGGCCGGTGGCCAAGGGACTGTCCGACGCGTTGGCCGGAAAACCCGTCGCCTTCGCCGATGACTGCATCGGCCGCCCAGCGGCAAACGCCATAGAAGAAATGCGCAACGGTGACATTTTACTGTTGGAAAATGTCCGGTTTCACAGGGGCGAAGAAGCCAACGACACGGGATTCGCGAACGCGTTGGCGGCTCTGGGCGACCTCTACGTGAACGATGCCTTCAGCTGCGCCCACCGCGCCCACGCCAGTACCGAAGCCTTGGCAAAACTGCTGCCGGCGGCCGCGGGCCGCAACATGGAAGCTGAGCTCGGGGCTTTGGACAGCGCGTTGGGCACGCCCGAACGGCCGCTTGCGGCGGTCATCGGCGGCGCCAAGATTTCGAGCAAACTCGAGCTGTTGACCTCGCTGGTGGACAAGGTAGACACCCTGGTGATCGGCGGCGCTATGGCCAATACATTTTTGCAGGCCCGAGGGTTTTCGGTTGGCACCAGCCTGTGCGAGCCCGACCTGGTGGCAATTGCCCGCACCATCGACTTGCGGGCCAGTGCCACCGCCTGTGACCTGGTGCTGCCTTTTGAAGTCGTGGTCGCGGCGTCTCTGTCAGAGGGTGTCGAAGTGCGCACCGTCTCGGCCGGAGAAGTGCCTGAAGATATGATGATCCTGGACGTGGGATCTGCCGCGGTTTCGGAAACCGTGCGCCGGCTGACCCTGTGCAAGACCGTGGTCTGGAACGGCCCGGTGGGCGCCTTTGAAGTACCGCCGTTCGATTTGGGCACCAACGCGATTGCCCAAGCAGTTGGCAAGCTGTGCCGCCAGGGCGACCTGTTGGCGGTGGCGGGCGGCGGCGACACGGTGTCGGCGCTGTCCAACGCCGGAGCCGCGGACCAATTCACGTATTTATCCACGGCGGGCGGCGCGTTTCTAGAGTGGTTGGAGGGCAAGACGTTGCCGGGCGTTGCCGCCCTGGCGCAAGCCGGAGCCGGTCAGGCTCAACCCGCCCAAGAAAATTTGGCACAAGCGTAAATGGGTCGCCGTCGGCGCCTAGAGACTGATTCAACCCAGAAGAAGGCAAGGAGACAATCATGACTAAGTTGGCAGATGTTGATCGCTACAAGGCAGGAGTCCTTCAATACAAAGTGATGGGCTATTGGCAGCCCGATTATTTGCCCAAGGACACCGATGTCGTTGCAGTGTTCCGGATTACGCCGCAGCCCGGCGTCGACGAGGAAGAAGCAGCCGCCGCGGTCGCGGGCGAATCTTCGACCGCCACATGGACGGTGGTGTGGACGGACCGGCTGACAGCTTCCGACCTTTACCGGGCCAAGGCCTATCGGGTCGACAAAGTTCCCAACACCGACGACCAGTATTTTGCCTACATCGCGTACGACATGGACCTGTTCGAGCCCGATTCCATTGCCAACTTGACGGCGTCGATCATCGGCAATGTCTTCGGGTTCAAGGCGCTCAAGGCGCTTCGATTGGAAGATATGCGGATGCCCGTGGCCTACCTGAAAACATTCCAGGGGCCGGCAACCGGCGTCAACGTCGAGCGCGAACGCCTGGATAAATTCGGCCGCCCGTTGCTTGGGGCCACGGTCAAACCAAAGCTGGGATTGTCCGGGCGCAATTACGGCCGTGTAGTCTACGAGGCGCTGAAAGGCGGCTTGGATTTCACCAAGGACGACGAGAACATCAATTCCCAGCCGTTCATGAACTGGCGCGATCGATACCTGTTCGCCATGGAAGGGGTGGCCCGGGCGGATGCCGCAACGGGCGAGATCAAGGGCCATTACTTGAACGTGACCGCGGGGACGATGGACGAGATGATCAGGCGGGCGGAATTCGCCCACGAGCTCGGCTCGGTGATCATCATGATTGACTTGGTTATTGGCTATACGGCGATCCAAACAATCGCCAAGTGGGCCCGCCAGCACGACATGATCCTGCATCTGCACCGGGCCGGCAACAGCACCTATTCGCGGCAGAAAAATCACGGCATGAATTTCCGCGTCATCTGCAAATGGATGCGGATGGCCGGGGTCGATCACATCCATGCCGGTACCGTGGTCGGCAAGCTCGAAGGCGACCCGATGATGATTAAGGGGTTTTATGACACTCTCTTGAAGCCCCATACACCCGAAGCGCTGGAACTTGGATTTTTTCTCGAACAGGACTGGGCCAGCCTGCGGAACGTTATGCCCGTCGCCTCCGGCGGAATCCACGCCGGTCAAATGCACCAACTGCTGCACTATTTGGGCGAAGACGTCATCCTGCAGTTCGGTGGCGGCACCATCGGCCACCCGGACGGCATTGCCGCCGGGGCCACGGCCAACCGTGTTGCCCTGGAAGCCATGGTCCAGGCCCGCAACGAAGGCCGGGATTACATGGCTGAAGGTCCTGAAATCCTGGACAAAGCGGCGAAGTGGTGCTCGCCGTTGCGGAGCGCTCTGGATCTCTGGAAGGACATCACATTCGAGTACGAGTCCACCGACACGCCAGACTTCGTGCCGGTCGAGACCCCAGCCGTTTAGCCCGAGGAGAAAGCCAAATGAAAATAACCCAAGGAACATTTTCTTTTCTGCCCGAATTAACCGACGATGAGATCAAGGCCCAAATCCAATACTGCATTGACCAAGGCTGGGCGCTGAACGTCGATTACACCGACGACCCGCATCCCCGAAATACCTATTGGGAAATGTGGTGCCAGCCGATGTTCGACACCAAGGACGCCGCAGCGGTGATGTATGAGGTGGAAGAATGCCGAAAGGTTTACGGAAATATGTACATCAAAGTAAACGCGTTCAATAACACCCGCTGGATTGAGACCGTGTCCCTGTCATTCATCGTCAACAGGCCAAAGGACGAGCCGGGATTCGGCGTCGCTCGCGACCAAGGCCCAGGTCGCAGCATCCGTTACCGGGTGCACAGCTACACGACCGATAAGCCGGAAGGCCGACGCTACGAATAGGAAGATCTTGGACGCCGGGGTGGCACAAGGCCCGCCCCGGCCCCGATTTGCGAACACATGACGGACACCAGCGACGACACACAAACGATGGACGGCGGCGAGGAAAGCCCCGCCAAACCTCCCGCGTCATCGTTCGACCTTGAGGCGGAATATCAGGACTCCCACATCCAGGAAACCCTGGATCAGTTGGACCGCGAGCTTGTGGGCCTGGAGCCGGTCAAGGCGCGTATTCGTGAAATTGCCGCCTTGTTGCTAGTGTCCAAAGCCCGGCGCGAAGTGGGTCTGGAAACCGATCCGCCCACGCTGCACATGTCCTTCACCGGCAATCCCGGAACCGGCAAAACCACCGTTGGGCTGCGCATGGCCAACATCCTCCACAAGCTGGGGTATGTGCGCCAAGGCCACATGGTCAGCGTGACCAGGGATGATTTGGTCGGCCAGTACATCGGCCATACCGCGCCGAAAACCCGTGAAATCATCAAAAAGGCGATGGGCGGCGTCCTATTTATCGACGAGGCGTATTACCTGTATCGCCCCGAAAACGAGCGGGACTATGGCCAGGAGGCAATCGAGATTTTGCTCCAGGTCATGGAAAACAACCGCGACGATTTGGTGGTGGTGTTGGCGGGCTACGCCGACAAGATGGAAATCTTTTTCCGCAGCAATCCCGGCTTCCGCTCGCGCATCGCCCATCATTTAGACTTTCCTGACTATTCCCGGGCAGAATTGGTGGACATCGCCGAGCTGATGGTTGGCGAGCAGACGTACAAATTTGATGCCGGGGCCCAAAAGGTTTTGCGCGAATATATCAAGTTGCGCATGACCCAGCCCCATTTCGCCAATGCCCGGTCGGTGCGCAACGCCATTGACCGGGCCAAGTTGCGCCAGGCCAATCGCCTGTTTGAAGCCCGCGGCGGCAAGCCCTTGGACCGGGAAGCGTTGATGACCATCGAGGCTTCGGACATCGAGGCCAGCCGCATTTTCACGATGTAGCGGCCGGAAAAGAAAGACATGGCAAAAAGCAACGGAACAGGCCCCCTAATCCCAGTGGCGGTGACCGGCGTCATGTTTGCTGTGGTACTGGGGATCTTTTTTGGCGCTCAGTCCGACCCTGGCCCGGGCGGCGACGACAAAGTGGACGTGGCCGCGATCGAGGCGGACGCTCCGCTTGGGCCTGGCATTGCGGTGTTACCATTTGTGGTCCGGGCCAATTCTTCCGTTGCCCCGGGGGTCGCCGACAATCTGGCGGACCAAGTGGCGAAAAATCTGATGTCCGCCCCAGGCCTGACGGTGTCGCCAAAAAACGAGGTCGCTGTGTACGAAGGCGGGGTCCGCCCCTCGCTGGGGGAGATGTCTTACAATCTGCGCGTCCGCTACATTTTCCAGGCAATGATTTACGGGGAAGGCAATGAAATCCGGGTCGAAGCGCGCCTCGACGATGGCATGACCGGTTACACCTTGTGGACAGGCAGCTTTTGGGCGGAGCGGGTCACGTTGTTTGCCTTGCACAGCCAAATCTCGAACGCGATCCTGAACGAAATTGGCATGGCCGGCGGCGCCCCCGCCGACTAGGCGCTAGCTGCCGCTGAACGACACCACCAGTGCCGCGACGATAATCGCCAGCAGCACGCCAATTAGAACAAGGTCTAAAAACCGCACGGCCGGGTTCAGGCGCCGCCGCCCTGGGTGCGGCTGCGGTCATAGACCACCGGGCCGCCCGCCTCCAACCAGGCTTGGATGCCGCCAACGACGCTGGCCACGTCTTCCAGACCTGCCTCTTTGGCCGCTTCGACCGCCAATGCCGAGCGTTCGCCATAGGGGCAGAAAAAGATCAGGCGCTTGCCGGCGCTGGTGGACTCAAAATGCAGCAGGCCGCCGGGGCGAAGGTACTGGTCCAAGGCGCCATAAGGCGCATGGACCGACCCGGGAATATCGGCGTCATGGAGGCGCTCGGTTTCTTCCCGCAAGTCCACCAGCAGCACCCGGTCGCCATCGGCCTCGGCGATCGCTTGGGCGGCTTCCAGGCCCCAACCTTCGCGCACGCCTTTTTCTTGAGACAGGCCCATCGCCCGGTTCAATGGCACCGCCACATCCATCATCTTGGGACTGGTCAGGGCCAGATTATCCATGATCTTGGCGTATTCCGCGGCCGAGGAGACCTGAAGACGGGGATTGAATTCGCGCTCCTCGCCAATCGTGCTGACGGTCATGCCGTTATAATCGTGGCCGGGGTACACCAAAGTCTCGTCCGGCAAGGCCAGCAGTTCGCCAAAAATGGAAGCGTAAGCCTGATGCGAATCACCAGCCTGAAAATCCGTGCGTCCGGTCCCGCGAATAAACAAAGCATCGCCGGTGAACACCCGGTCTTCCATGACGAAGCTATAGGATTCCGCGGTGTGGCCGGGGGTGTACAGGGCCCGCATTTGGACGTTGCCGGCCTCAATCCGGTCGCCGTCACGCACCCGCATGGCAACCAACGTCGGTGGGGCTTTCATAGCCCATCACCGTGGCGCACCGGGTGGCGTCGCGCAGAGCGCCAATGCCGGACACATGATCGGCGTGCATATGGGTATCGATGGCCTTGACCAACTTCAGATCGAGCTCGTCAATCAGGCGCAAATATTGGTCCACCTTTTCCAACACCGGATCGATGATCAGGGCTTCGGTTCCTCGGCGGGCGGCGAGCAAGTACGTGTAGGTCGCCGAACCGGAGTCGAAAATTTGGCGAAAAAGCATTGGCAGACGGCCTCGATGCTTGGGTGGCAGACCAGCATCTTATCAGATGGGCTGAGGTTCGGGATGACACGAGCGCCCGGTTGTGCAAACTTCCCCCATCGGAGCTCACGGCCCCCGGAGAAATCATGGCGAATGTGACCGTTGCGGATCAGGTAAAGGCGTCGGCGGACAAGGTTTGGGCGCTCATCGGAGCCTATGGCTCGATCGCAAATTGGATGCCTGGCATTGCCAGCGCCGACGTCGAAGGCGCCGGAATTGGCGCGGTTCGGGTTTTGACCACCGACGATGGTGGGAAAATCACCGAACGGCTGTTGGCGGAAAATTCCGCGCCGTTAGGGTACACTTACGAGATCATGTCCAGCCCGTTCCCCATCGAAAATTACGTCAGCACCATCATGGTGGTGGACGAGGGAGACGGCACAAGCACGATGTCGTGGGTGTGCAATTTCGAGCCCGTCGACGCGGCGGAAGACGAACTGACCCAGGCGTTTTCGGACATGTATCGCGGCGCCATCGCCAACATTCAAAACATGACCGAGAAAACAGAGCCGCCGGAACCCGAGGCGGCTTAAAAC
>JAKZSO010000206.1:0-3120 GCA_047517625.1 Alphaproteobacteria bacterium | reverse complement strand
CTTCCAGCAAGGCGAAAGCGGCTTCCAGCCTGTCCACGTCCACCGACGCCTGCGCCACCTTGCATTGGTCGAAATAGGCGCTGGCATAGGCCGAAACGGCATCGAATTTCTGGTCGGGAAAAGTCATGAGCCCAATTGTCCGGCAAAAACGCCGCCGGTTCAACGCCCAACCGGGGATAAGGCCGTGTTTTCCCCGCGTTGGTCGGAAACGCCCGCCAGAAGGGCCAGGCCGAGGGCGAAAAACACAAGAATCGTCGCCATGCCGGCCCGCTGGCTGTCAAATGCCAACGTCACCCAGGCCAGCAGCGCCGGCCCCATAAATGCCGTTGCCTTGCCGGACAGGGCGTACAGGCCGAACATTTCGGTTCGCATGTCCGCCGGCGCCAGATGCGCCATCAGCGACCGGCTGGCCGCCTGCGCCGGGCCGACGAATATGCCGAGCGGCAGGGCGAAGACCCAAAACATGGTCTTACCCTCGACCACCAGCAGCGCACCACCCAGAAACATCAACCCGGTGACGGCAATCTGGATCGTGCGTTTTGGACCAATCCAGTCATCGACCCAAGCAAACCCGGCCGCCCCTAGCCCGGCGGTCACATTGATGGCGATGCCGAAAAGTATCAGTTCCGAAAAATCCATACCGAAGGTACCTGCTGCATATATCCCGCCGAAGGCAAACAAGGTATTGAGTCCGTCGATGTAGATCATTCGGGCGATCAGATAGCGAACGATATGCTTAAAATCGCGGACCCGCCGGATGGTTCCAACCAACGCCGCCCAGCCCTCCCGGAGGGCCTCACCCGGCGCCTTACCGCTGGGCGGCCGGTCGGGTGTCCACAAAAACAGCGGCACGGCAAACACCACCATCCAGATCGCAACCAGCGGTCCCATGGCCCGCAAATGCTCGAACGTATCCTTGTCCAGCCCGAAGACCGGGGTCTCGGCCTCGACCAGCGCCACCAGCGCCAAGCCTAAACACGCCAAGCCGCCAGCATACCCCAGCCCCCAGCCCCAGCCCGACAGCCGGCCGATACGATCCCGCGTCGTCAGGTCGGGCAGCATGGCGTTGTAAAAGACCATCGCCATCTCGAAGGCGAATTTGGCCCCACCCGCCAGAACCAGCGCCAGCACGATGAACGCCACATCCGGCTTGGCGTTCCATAACAGCCCCGTTAATACGGCGCTGAGGACCGTAAAGGCGAATATCCAGGGTTTCCGGCGCCCGCCTTGATCGGCCACCGCTCCCAACAGGGGCGCCGCCACCGCCACCGCCAGCCCCGACAGGCTGAGCGCCCATCCCCACTGACTGGTGCCGGAAATCTCATCGGCCGCGATGGCCTTGGTGAAATAGGCGGAAAAAACAAATGTGGTAATCACGGTCGGAAATGCCGAGTTGGCCCAGTCGTAGAAACACCACGCGATGCGGCCCCGGACCGGTGATTCGTAACCAGCGGGGTTGGCCATAACGGGGCGACCCACCTACTCGGGCGCCTCGGTCATGGTGCGAATTTGCCGGCTGGCCACAGCGACCATGGACAGGTCGTTGACTTCCGTTGCCCATAATTCCGTCAACAGTTGCTCCGTCGGCTCGACGGTGAGCCGGTTCTTGTCAATCCAGGTGTCGATAGCCTTGCTAGGTTCGAGCTTGCCGCCGGAGAGGTCGAGGACTTGGCCGGCCAAGGCCAGCTGGTGGCTGTAGACTTCTTCGACCAACGCAGCCACGGCCAATTGCTGCCAATGGCTTTCGGCTTCCATGTATTCAGCTGCGGCGCGCAGGCGGCCCAACTTGAACCGGGTGCCGATGGCGAAATACATTCGCGCCGCATCGAGCACATCGAGCTTGCGCCGAAACGCCAGCCGGATGAGATCGCAACCGGAATACAGGTTGACCAACCCGGCAACCTGCAAGGCCAGGGCTTCCGGAACGCCCTGGTCCAAATAGGGTTGGGCGCGAGTCCGCGCGTCGCGAACATAATGGGCGGGCAGAGCCTTTTTGATGCCACCGGCCAGGGTGGCGATACCATCGCTGAATTCCTTGATGTGGGCGCCCAGATCCAGACCTTGCTTGCCATGACGCAGGAACCATAGGGTCAACCACTCGATCAGATGGTTGACGTCGTTGAGCATGGCCGTTTGTGTTTTCGCGGAGACCTTGTTGTCCAGGGCCTCGATTTCCTCCCACAGCCCACGCAACTGGAACACTTGGCGGGCGATGATATACGCGCGAGTGATGGCGTCGGCGCCGAGGCCGGTTTTCTCCACGAACTTGGAGACGAAGGTGACGCCAGCCCGGTCGATCAAGGAATTGGTGGCGCGGGTGGCAATTATTTCTCGGCGCAGCCGGTGATTGGCAATACCGGGGGCATATTTCTTGCGAAGCGGTGTCGGGAAGTAATCGATGAGGTCGTCGAGCAAATAAGGATCATCGGGCATGTCGGATGCCATCAACTCGTCATATAGCCAGATCTTGGCGTAAGACAGCAACACGGAAAGCTCCGGCCGGCACAGGCCCTGGTGAGCCAACGCCCGCTCGCCGAGGGTCTCATCGTCGGGCAGAAATTCCACCGCCCGGTTGAGGCGGTCGGCCCGCTCTAACCGGCGCATGAGCCGTTGCTGGTTGTCCAGGGCCGTGACGCCCTTGGATTCGATCATGCTCAAGGCCTGGGTTTGGCGGTAGTTGTGAATAAGCACCAGTTTGCCGACCTCGTCGGTCATGGACGCCAGCAGCGCATTGCGCTTGGCCTGGGTCAAGCCGCCGGCGGCCATGGCCGTATCAACCAGGATCTTAATATTGACCTCGTGGTCCGAGGAATCGACGCCGGCGGAATTGTCGATGGAATCCGTGTTCATGCGTCCGCCGGCGAGGGTGAATTCGACGCGCCCCAGTTGTGTGCAACCCAGGTTGGCGCCTTCGCCGATGACCTTGCAGCGCAGTTCTTTTCCGTTGACGCGTATGGGGTCGTTGGCGCGATCCCCCGCGTCGAGATGCGATTCCGCGCTTAATTTTATATAGGTGCCTATACCGCCGAACCACATAAGCTCCACCTCAGCCAGGAGGATGTGGCGCATCAATTCGTTCGGGGTCACCTGGCTCTTTTCGATACCGAAACACTCCATGAT
>JAKZSO010000205.1:0-9356 GCA_047517625.1 Alphaproteobacteria bacterium | reverse complement strand
GCAGCGGCCGGGGCGGCATCCGCCACGACCGGGGCCGGGTCGGGGGCCGGCTCCGCCGGTGCTGCGGCATCCGCCACGACCGGGGCCGGGTCGGGGGCCGGCTCCGCCGGTGCTGCGGCATCCGCAACAGCTGGCGCTGGTTCGGCGACAACCGGCGCCGGTTCCGCAATGACTGGCTCCTGGGCTGGGGCCGGCGCAGGTTCGGCAACGACTGGCGCAGGGTCGATGGCTGGTTCCGCCGGGGCGGCGTCCGCAGCAGCCGGCGCAGGTTCGGCAACGACTGGCGCAGGGTCGACCGCCGGTTCTGCGGGAGCAGGCTCGGCGACAACCGGCTCGGGGTCTGGCTGTGGCGCCGCGGGGCCACCAGCGTCGACCGCCTCGGCGATGTTCAATCCCTCTGGAGGGCCGCCTGGGGCCTCGGGTTCAGCCGCTGGCAGTGCTTCGACGGCGGCGGCTGGGTCGGCCTCGGGCGTGGCTGCGCCAACATCGGCGACCGTTTCTTCGGGCGACCGACTAGATAGTATTCCGGCTGTGACGACGGCACCGACGCCCAGGGCGATCAGGGCTAAAGCGGTAAGAATTCCGCGCACTTCGACTCACATGCAAGATGTTGTGGCCACGTGGCGGGACTCTACTCCATTCGCCCCTGGGGCAAAAGTTGCGGTATCGCCTTTTCCTGGGATCCGCCCCTGGACGGGAGCATGCAATAAAGGACACGAGCATGCGATAAAGAAAGTGTGCGGGCCGGCCGGTCGTGCGTGCGGCCGCCGTCGCGGGAAGGAAATCTTGGCTTTGTCAGTGATGAAATCAGTTTGCGTGTATTGCGGATCCCGCACCGGCAACAATTCGGCCCACCGGGCTTTGGCGGAGAAGTTGGGCACCATTTTGGCGGAGCGGGGAATTTTGCTGATTTATGGCGGCGGCCGGGTCGGCTTGATGGGGGTCATTGCCGACGCGGTCCTGGCGGCGGGCGGCACGGTCGAAGGCGTGATCCCCCAAGCCCTCCATGCCTCGGAGGTCGGCCATGACGGGGTCGGCACTCTGCACATCGTCGACAGCTTGTCCGCGCGCAAAGCCAAGATGTTCGAACTCGCCGACGGCTTCGTCGCCCTGCCCGGCGGCACCGGCACGTTGGATGAAGTCATCGACATTTTGACGTGGCGCCAACTGAATTTTCATTCAAAGCCGCTAATTTTGGTCGATCGGAACTATTGGACGCCGCTGATCGATCTGATGACCCATACGGACAACCACGGATTCGGCCACGGCGATTCAAGCGTTCTGTATGCCGTGGTGAATGACGCCGCCGATGTGTTGCCGATGTTGGAAGCCGCACCGCCCGGGACCGTTACCGCCCCCATTGAGTCATTGTAGGAGCAGGCAAAGGCATGGACCGAATAAAAGTCACGAACCCGGTAGTGGAGTTGGACGGCGATGAAATGGCGCAGATCATGTGGTCCTTCATCAAATCAAAGCTGATCCTGCCCTATCTGGACCTGACCCTGGAGACCTATGACCTGGCCATTGAGAGCCGGGACGCAACGGACGACCAAATCACGGTCGATGCCGCCGAAGCGATCCGGCGCGCTGGCGTCGGGGTCAAATGCGCCACCATCACCCCGGACGAAGCCCGGGTCGAAGAATTCGGCTTGAAACGAATGTACCGGTCGCCCAACGGCACAATCCGCAACATTTTGGGCGGCACGGTGTTCCGCGAGCCCATCGTTTGCAAAAACGTGCCGCGTTTGGTGCCGGGCTGGACGGACCCCATCATCATCGGCCGCCATGCGTTCGGCGATCAATACAGGGCGACGGACTTTTTGGTGGACGAGCCGGGCACGCTGACCATGACGTTCGCGCCCGCCGGCGGCGGTGAGCCGGTCACCCGCGAAGTGTTTGAATTCCCGGCGCCGGGCGTCGCGATGGGGATGTACAATTTGGACGACTCGATCCGCGGTTTCGCCCGGGCCTGCATGAATTACGGCTTGGGCCGGGGCATGACGGTTTACCTGTCCACCAAAAACACCATCCTGAAAGCCTATGACGGGCGCTTCAAGGATTTGTTCCAGGAAGTGTTCGACGCCGAATTCGCCGACGCCTTCTCGGCACAAAGCTTGACCTACGAGCACCGTCTGATCGACGACATGGTGGCCCAGGCCTTGAAAATTTCCGGCAATTTCCTGTGGGCCTGCAAAAACTACGACGGCGACGTGATGTCGGACATCGTCGCTCAGGGGTTCGGCTCGCTGGGCCTGATGACTTCGGTGCTGATGACCCCGGACGGCCGCACGGTAGAGGCGGAAGCCGCCCACGGCAACGTCACCCGCCACTTCCGCCAGCACCAGGCCGGCAAGGAAACCTCCACCAACCCCATCGCCTCCATTTTCGCCTGGACCAGGGCGCTGGCCCACCGGGCCAAGCTTGACGAAAACGATGCCCTGACAAAATTCGCCGGGACATTGGAGCGGGTGTGCGTGGGGGCGGTGGAAGGCGGCGCGATGACAAAGGACTTGGCACTGTTGATCGGCCCCGACCAGAAATGGCTGACCACAAACGGGTTCCTAGACGTCCTTGACCAACAGCTACAGGCGGAAATGGCTTAAAGCCCAGCGGCGATTGCTTCTTCGAGGGCCGTGATGGCGGCGTCGGCGGCTTCCGTTTTGGGGCCGCCGCCCTGGGCCATGTCGGGGCGGCCGCCGCCGCCTTTGCCGCCTAATGCCTCGACCCCGGCGCGGACCAAATCCACGGCGCTGAAGCGGTCGGTGAGGTCGTCGGTGACGCCCACCACCAACGACGCTTTGCCGTCGGACGCCGCCACCAGGGCATAGATGCCGGGGCCGGATTGCTTCAAATCATCGACCATGGCTTTCAGGTCCCGGGGCGAAACCCCGTCGACGTTGCGGCCATCGAAGCGGACGCCAGCGATTTCTTTTGCCGCGGTGCCGGAAGTTGAGCCACCGCCCGCGCCGCCCATGGCAAGTTGCTTGCGGGCTTGCGCTAGGTCGCGGTCCAGGCGTTTGCGTTCGTCCACCAGGGCGGCAACCCTGTCGACCAAATCCGCCGGCGCGGATTTCAGCGCGGCGGCAGCGGCGCGCACCGTGTTTTCTTGCTGCCATGCATAATCCGATGCGGCCTGGCCGGTCAGTGCCTCGATGCGCCGGACCCCGGCGGCCACGGCGGATTCGGCAACGATCTTGAAGGCGCCGATGTCGCCGGTGCGGGCCACGTGGGTGCCGCCGCACAATTCGGTTGAATAGAAATCGTCGGCGTTTGACCCGTCTGCCAAATCGGCCTCTGGGCCAGAACCCATTGAGATGACCCGCACCTCGTCGCCATACTTTTCGCCGAACAAGGCCATGGCACCCTGGTCCACGGCCTCGTCCGGGCTCATGATCAAAGTCCGCACCGGGGTGTTGGCCCGGACCTGGGAATTGACCTCCCGTTCGATCCGGGCAAGCTCGCCAAACGTGATCGGTTTGGGGTGGCTGACGTCGAACCGTAATCGATCCGCCGCGACTAACGATCCCTTTTGCGTCAGGTGATCCCCCAGATCGGCGCGCAGGGCCGCATGCAACAGATGCGTGGCGGAATGGTTGGCGCGCAGTTTCGTGCGGATGCTGTTGTCCACCCGCAGCTCGGCCACCTCGCCGGTGCGGAGCTCGCCCCGGGTTACCGTGCCGAAATGAACGTGCAGGTCAGCCAATTTCTTTTTGGTGTCGCGGATCGTGATTTCGGCTCCGCCAGCCACGGCGAACATCCCGGTGTCGCCCTCCTGGCCGCCGGACTGGCCATAAAACGGAGTTTGGTTGGCGATCAGCGCGACTTCGGTGCCCTCAGGCGCGGAATCCACCGGGGCGCCGTTGACGATGATGGCGTCAATGCGGCCTTCGGCGACTTCGGTCTCGTAGCCCAGGAACTCGGTGGCGCCGAATTGATCGCGGATGTCGAACCACACGCTTTCCTCTGCTTCTTCGCCGCTGCCGGCCCACGCCGCCCGGGCGGACTGGCGTTGGCGTTCCATGGCCGCGTCGAAGCCATCGGTATCCACGCTCATGCCCTTGGCCCGCAGCGCGTCTTGGGTCAGATCGAGGGGGAAGCCGCAGGTGTCGTACAGCTTGAAGGCTTCGTCGCCGGGCAGCTCGCCTGTGCCGCCGGCGCGGGCCACGGCCTCATCCAGAAACGACAACCCCCGCGCCAGCGTCTCGCGAAACCGGACTTCCTCCAATTTCAAGGTTTCGGTTATCAGCGCCTGGGCGCGCACCAATTCCGGGAAGGCAGCGCCCATGGAATCCACCAGGGCCGGAACCAGTCGATGCATCAACGGATCCGATGTGCCCATGATGTGGGCGTGGCGCATGGCCCGCCGCATGATCCGGCGCAGCACATAACCACGGCCTTCATTCGACGGCATGACCCCGTCGGCCATCAAAAAGCAGGTGGAGCGCAGGTGATCGGCCACCACACGGTGGGAGTTGGCGTGAGCGCCGGTGGCCGGCTGGCCGGACACTTCGGCCGAGGCCTCGATCAATCCTTGGAACAAATCGATTTCGTAATTGTCGTGGACGCCTTGGAGCACAGCGGCGATGCGCTCCAACCCCATGCCGGTATCGATGCCCGGTTTTTTCAGGTCCACCCGCTCCTGGGCGGACACCTGGTCGTACTGGGTAAAGACCAGGTTCCAGATCTCGACGAAGCGATCGCCCTCTTGGTCCGGGCTGCCCGGCGGTCCGCCGGGGATGTGGTCGCCATGATCATAAAAAATTTCCGAACACGGCCCGCGTGGGCCGGTTTCACCCATACTCCAAAAATTGTCGGGGCCATCGATCCGCAAAACCCGGTCATCGGACAGCCCGGCTATTTTTTGCCAGAGCTCAAAGGCCGGATCGTCGTCGATGTAGACGGTAACCAGCAGACGATCCGCATCGACGCCGAAATCCTTGGTCAGCAGGGTCCACGCGGCCTCGATGGCCTCTTCTTTGAAGTAATCGCCAAACGAGAAGTTCCCCAGCATCTCGAAAAAGGTGTGGTGGCGGGTGGTGAAACCGACGTTTTCCAGGTCATTGTGTTTGCCCCCGGCGCGCACGCATTTCTGCGAGGTCACCGCCCGGGAATAGGGCCGGGTTTCCGCCCCGGTGAACACATTCTTGAATTGCACCATGCCGGCGTTGGTGAACAACAATGTCGGATCGTTGTGGGGCACCAAGGGGCCCGACGGGACCACTTCGTGATCCCGGGCGGCGAAAAATTCCAGGAATTCCCGGCGTATGTCGGCGGCGCTTCGCATGGGCTCTGTTATAGCGCGACTTTGGCAAAAGCAGCCCCCAAAGAAACACGCGAGACACCCGAGAAGGGGCCGGGCGCCTCCCACACCCCACCCCTTCTTGGGTGCCGATCAGAGGGTTCGGACCGGCTAACCGCGTTTCCTAACTGGCCGCCTTGTCGATGGCTTTCAAACCCGGTGGACCGGACGCCCCATCAGGCAGGCTGGACGGCCGATCCGCGCCTTCACCGTCTGGCGAGGAATCGTCCTCGCTCGCGCCCGCCTTCCCGGCGTCCGCAGGCCCACGGATGGCGGCTTCGATGGCTTGCGCCACATCGGCGTTGTCGGCCAGGAAGGTTTTGGCGTTCTCGCGGCCTTGGCCGATGCGTTGGCTGTCGTATGAATA
This sequence comes from Alphaproteobacteria bacterium, assembly GCA_047517625.1. Classification (GTDB taxonomy): domain Bacteria; phylum Pseudomonadota; class Alphaproteobacteria; order UBA2966; family CAIVPW01; genus JABHVE01. The sequence goes on along the minus strand of JAKZSO010000205.1, from coordinate 3,690 downwards.
CCAGGACCCGGACTTTTCAACGACGCCCGAGGCCACGCCCATGTCGATCAATTCGCCGGTCTTGGAAATGCCCTTGCCAAACATGATGTCGAATTCGACGACCTTGAACGGCGGCGCGACTTTGTTTTTGACCACCTTGACCCGGGTCTGGTTGCCGACCACCTCGTCGCGGTCCTTGATGGCGCCAATGCGGCGGATTTCAAGGCGCACGGAGGCATAGAATTTCAACGCGTTGCCGCCGGTGGTGGTCTCCGGATTGCCGAACATCACCCCGATCTTCATGCGGATCTGGTTGATGAAGATGACCATGCAATTGGATTTGGCGATGGAGGCGGTGAGCTTGCGCAGGGCTTGGCTCATCAGCCGGGCTTGCAGACCCATGTGCGAATCGCCCATTTCGCCTTCCAGCTCGGCTTTCGGCACTAACGCGGCGACGGAATCGATAACGATGACGTTGATGGCGCCGGAGCGGACCAGGGTATCGGTAATTTCCAGCGCCTGTTCGCCGGTGTCGGGCTGTGAAATCAGCAATTCTTCGATGTCGACACCCAAAGCCCCGGCGTAGACCGCGTCCAGGGCGTGTTCGGCGTCGATAAACGCGCACACCCCGCCGGATTTCTGGGCCTCAGTCACTGTGTGCAGCGCCAGGGTGGTTTTGCCAGACGATTCCGGGCCATAGATTTCAACTACCCGGCCCTGGGGCAGGCCACCGATACCCAGCCCCAAATCGAGGCCGATGGAGCCGGTGGAGATCGCTTCGATGTCATTGACGGCGGATTCACGCTGGCCGAGCTTCATCACGGAGCCCTTGCCGTAGCTGCGGTCGATCTGGCTGAGCGCCGCCTCGAGGGCTTTGTTTTTCTCCGCGGTGGATTTATTCACGATGTCCGCTTCGATGATCTTCAGGGCCGGTGCCGCCATGGGGCTCTCCTTTATTTCATATGCAGCGGCTCAGGACCACTGCTGCGCAGGGCACTTGTAAAGGCCGTGGGTTCGAGCTCGGCCTTTCGACGCTCCCTGGTTTCCCTAAAATGTACATGGTTTGTTCTTTTACGCAAGAGAAATCGTAAAGCATTGATAGGTAGTGAGTATTTATCCCAAGTTCTCTGGATGTTCACGGCGAACGCCGGCCGATGTGCCCTGCTAGCAGGACCATCCGTCGCCAGCTCCAAACAGGCGGGAAGTTGGACCCCCGGAGGCCGCCAATGGGCGAGTCCGCGGTGCCGAAAAAAGGGGGCTGTATTTGGCCGGACTTGTTAGGCGCTGCTTCGCAGCACTGCCCGGCATCACGAGTAGAGCGGTGGAGATTACTTGTCGCGCTTGGAAAATCCCTGGCGGATCGTGTCGGCCAGGTCTTCCAAGCTGCCGCCGCGCTTGATGTAGACAACCGCCGCGACAATTCCGGCCAAGGCCAGGACCCCCACGGGCCCAGTCATCAACGCTACGAAAAGAACCGGAATAGCGACGCAGCAAATCGCCGCTATGGACCATCCCCCAATGCCATTCATCGTTTTCTCCAATTTCGGTGCGCGTCGTTGATCCACTCTACACGTGGGAACGGATTTCGCCGGCAGGGAGTGCCGATCACACAAACGTGTGTTCACGAATTATGGCTTGTCGCCGTGTGCTTCAACGCGACCAGCATGAGGAAGTTGAGGCATGGCCTTGCGGACATCCTCGGGAGTCCAGCCGGCCTCGCGCAAGGCGCCCAGGGCCTTGGCGCCGTCCCGGGTGGTGAGCGGATCGCCATCGGTGCCAGTGAGCAGTTGGTGGTGGTGATAGTCCGGCACCGGCAGCTCAAGCAGGGCCTGTAACAACCGGTGGACATGGGTGGCGGGGAATAGGTCCGCGGCCCGGGTCACCAGGGTCACTTCCTGGAAGGCATCGTCCACGGTCACCGCCAGGTGGTAGCTGGTGGCGAGTTCCTTGCGCGCCAGCACCACGTCGCCGAGATCCCCTGGGCGGGCCACAATCGTCCCGGCCTCCCGGTCGTGCCAGGTCAACGGCGCCGCTGCCCGATCGTGAGCGTGGTCCACCGCCCTGGCCATGGCCAGGCGTAGGGCATGGGGCTCCCCTGCGGCAATGCGCGCCTGGCCTTCGTCAGGGTCTAACCCCCGGCAGGTTCCCGGGTACAGGGCGCCTAAGGGCCCGCGATGGGCATGGGCGCTGGCGGCAACCTCGGCCCGGATTTCGGCCCGGGTGCAAAAGCACGGGTACAGCAGTCCCAGCCCGCGCAGGTGGTCGAGGGCTGCGCCATAGGCCTCGTCCCGCTCCGACTGGCGGAGTACCGGGCCATCCCAATCCAGCCCCAGCCAGCGCAAGTCGTCCTCGATGGCCGTCTCGAACGCATCGCGGCGGCGGAAACTGTCGATGTCTTCAATGCGCAGCAGAAACCGCCCGCCGGTTTCGGTGGCCACCCGGTGGGCGAACAAGGCGGCATAGGCGTGGCCCAAATGCAGGCGGCCGCTGGGGCTGGGGGCGAAACGGGTCACGAGGGGATCTGTCACGCCGGCACCATAAACCAGAAGGACGCTAAGATTTTTGACTTCGCGGCTTGACAATCGGCCGGCAATAGGTAATTAGTTGGGTAACTAACTAAACACCGGCGACCGGGAAACCATGAGCCCTGCCCCAACCACCCAAGACAAACGCGCCGACCTGACCGCCGCCGCGCAATCCCTGTTCTATGAGCAAGGCTACGGCGCCACCAGCTTGGCCAACGTGGCGGAGCGGGCCGGGGTGCCTTTGGGCAACGTCTATTACTATTTCAAAACCAAGGACTCCCTGGTGGACGCCATATTGGCGGAGCGCCAAGCGGGGTTCGATGCAATGGCCCGGGGCTGGGAACGGTTTGCCGATCCCAAGGCCCGACTGGGTGCTTTCCTGGATATGAACGAAGCCGGCCGCGACATGGCGACGGCCAATGGCTGCCCCGTGGGCGGCCTGTGCATGGAGTTGAACAAGGACCACTCGCCCCTGGGCGACAAGGCGGCAGACGTTTTGCGCCGATATCTGGACTGGGTGACGGCCCAGTTCCGGGCCATGGGCCGCGGCGACGCCGAGGATTTGGGGGCGTCCATGCTGGCGTCCCTCCAAGGGGCCATGCTGATGGCGAACTCGTTCCACGACCCGGACATGATTTCCCGGGAATTGGTGCGGGTTCGGGCATGGCTGGCCGAACTTTGAAAATTTTCGCCAAGCAAAACTAGGGAGAACGAAGATTATGAAGATCGAGATCAAGACGACTGTTGATGTGCCCCACGCAGATCTGTGGGCGGCGATTTCCGACTTTGGCGGGGTGCAGGTTTTCAACCCGGTGGTGGAGACGTCGGTCTTGACCGGGGATACGCCGAACCACGGCTTGGGCATCCAGCGCCTGTGCATATTTTATGACGGCAACTCTATTGTCGAGACGGTCAAGGAGTGGCGGGAAGGGAGCGGATTTACGATCGAAATGACCGAAATGAATATGCCGTTCAAAGTGGCCCACGCGTCGCTGGACGTCGCTTCCGCCGGCGACGGTAAATCGGTCATTACCATGGCCATGGATGCCACGCCCAAGTACGGCGTGTTCGGGCAAATCATGGGTGCTGTGATGATCAAGCCGATGATGACCAAGACAATCAACTAGGTGATCGATGGCCTGGTCCACCACGCCAAAACCGGTGATCTGATCGGCAAGGATGGCGT
>JAKZSO010000204.1:0-8406 GCA_047517625.1 Alphaproteobacteria bacterium | reverse complement strand
TCCCACCACCGTGGATGCCGGCCCCGGGCCCCATATCGATGACATGGTCGGCGGCCATAATCGCCTCTTCGTCGTGCTCCACGACGATGACCGTGTTGCCGAGGTCGCGCAGGCGGATCAACGTTTGCAGCAGCCGGGCGTTGTCGCGCTGATGCAACCCGATGGACGGCTCGTCGAGAACGTACAAAACGCCGGTTAGGCCCGAACCAATTTGCGACGCGAGCCGAATGCGCTGGCTTTCGCCCCCGGACAAGGTCCCGGCCTGGCGCGACAGCGTCAGATATTCCAAACCCACGTTCACCAAAAAGCCGAGGCGTTCGTTCACCTCCCGCAGAATGCGCTCGGCAATTTCGTTGTGCTTGGCGGACAGCTTTTTCGGCAGGGCCTTGAACCATTCGGCGGCGGCGGAAATGGAAAGATCCGCCACCTGGGCGACATGAAAGCCATCGATCTTTACCGCCAAGGCCTCGGGCTTCAGGCGGTTGCCGCCGCACGATTCGCAGGGTGCGGTGCTTTGGAACCGGGCGATGTCTTCGCGGGCCCACGCCGAATCCGTCTGCCGCCAACGCCGCTCTAAATTCGGGATCACCCCCTCGAAAGGCCGGGTGGTGGCATAGCTGCGGTGGCCGTCCTCGAACTTCACGGTGATCGGCGTGTCCCCTGACCCATACAGGATTCCCTGTTGGGCTTCTTGGGGCAGCTCGTTGAACGGCGTGTACATGCTGACTTCGTAAAAGCCAGCCACGGCGGCCAGGGTCTGCAGGTAATACTGTGATGAGGTGCGCGACCACGGGGCGATGGCACCGCGATCCAGGCTAAGCGCGGGGTTGGGAATGACTAATTCGGGATCGACGAATTGGCGCACACCCAGGCCGTCGCAGGTGGGGCATGCCCCGAACGGATTGTTGAACGAAAACAATCGCGGCTCGATTTCTTCGATGGTGAACCCCGAAACCGGGCAGGCGAATTTGGCGGAAAACGTTGTGCGTTCGCCGGTATCCGCGTCTTCGGCGAAAACGATGCCGTCGCCGACTTGTAACACAGTCTCGAAGCTGTCGGCCAGCCGGGTGCCCAGGTCGGACTTCACCGCGACCCGGTCCACCACGACTTCGATGTCGTGTTTGACCTTTTTGTTCAGCGTGGGCACGTCTTCGATTTCGTAGACCTCGCCGTCGACTTTGACCCGCTGGAATCCGCGTTTGAGCAACGCCGCCAGTTCCTTGCGGTATTCGCCCTTGCGGCCGCGAACGATGGGGGCCAGCAGATAAAGCCGCGTGCCTTCATTCATGGCCAGCACGCGATCGACCATCTGGCTGACGGTTTGGCTTTCGATGGGTAGACCTGTGGCCGGGGAATAAGGGATGCCGATGCGGGCGAACAGCAGCCGCAGGTAATCGTAAATCTCGGTGACCGTGCCCACCGTGGACCGGGGATTGCGCGACGTGGTTTTCTGCTCGATGGAAATCGCCGGAGATAGGCCTTCGATGGACTCAACGTCGGGCTTTTGCATCAGCTCCAAGAACTGCCGGGCATAGGCGGAAAGGCTTTCCACATAGCGGCGCTGGCCCTCGGCATAGATGGTATCGAAGGCCAGGGTGGACTTGCCAGACCCGGACAAACCGGTGATCACCACCAGCTTGTCACGAGGGATCTCGAGGTCGATGGCCTTCAGATTGTGCTCGCGGGCCCCGCGAATTGTGATGGATTTCTGCATTTCGCCCCGGCCAGAGTGAACCGACCAGTATAAGGGATCGGTCAAGCTCTGGGCTGAGTTTTTCCGCCAACCGGCGGTCGGCTGAGGTTCCGCCGACGGGCTTGACCCGGGGGTCCAAACGGCCTGGAACAAAGGCGTGGATGGCCGGGTCTGGGCCCGGCCATGACGGAAGACGGGATTCCCGCGAGGGGGTCAGGGCAAGTGCGGATCGCGCCTTCTGAGGGCGCGTGAATCCGAACGGCAGAGAAGGAAAGAGGGAGGGGGTGCGCCCGCATCACTGCTCCCAAAAAAAACGTGGACCCCCGGGTCAAGCCCGGGGGTGACGGGTGGTGGATGGAGCGACCAGTGGCCTCGTCCTTCGACAAGCTCAGGATGAGGCGGAATATTCATGTCGTTCAGATTCACGCCCCAGAAGAGGGGGCGATCTGTACTTGACCCTCCTGATGCTGAGCCTGTCGAGGCATGGGGGTGGGTTGGCAATATATTGACGATCAGATTCACGTGGCGCAAGACCGCGCCACGATCTGCTCTTTGGTTGACCCTGCGATGAAGCGCCCTCATAGTTCCCAACAATCCTTGGTAAGCCGCTGGTGAGGGGCGCGCATCCAATGGCGAGTGACGGCCCGAAGCACAAGCTTGTCGCAATTCTAGCTGCCGACATCGTTGCCTACAGCCGACTTATGGAGGCGGATCAGGCGGGCACCCACAGCCAACTGGGGGTCAGTCGCAAAGAAGTTGTTGATTCGGCCATAGCAGAGCATGGCGGGCGCACATTCAAAACTACTGGCGATGGCTTTTTGGTGGAGTTCACCAGCCCACTAAATGCAGTGCGATGTGCGCTCGCCATCCAGCAGGACATGGCCCGCCGGAACGAGCACGTTCCTGACGCCTCCCGCATTGTCTTCCGCATTGGCGTTAATCTTGGTGACGTCATCATCGAGGGCGACAATCTGTACGGTAATGGCGTTAACATTGCTTCACGGCTGGAAAGCATTTGCGAGCCTGGCGGTGTTTGTATCTCCAGCAAAGTCCATGACGAGGTCAGCGGTGAAACAGGTTTGAAATTCACGGACCGTGGCCCCCAGACGGTCAAGAACATCGCCAAGCCCGTGCAGGCGTATGCAGTGGGTTTTAGTGAAGGCCCAAAATCCGTAATCACCGCCGCCGCCCGGCCCAGCCGCATCACTGCTGGTTCCGCTATCTCCGTCGCGATCCTTGTCGCCATTGTTGGCGTGTTTGCGTGGCAGACGACCCGGGACTCAGTGGAAGTGGCCGACCGCGCTAATCCAGCCTCGGGCAAACCCTCAATAGCGGTCCTCGCTTTCGACAACCTAACCGGAGATCCGGACCAGGAATACTTCAGCGATGGCGTGACCGAGGACATCATCACCGAGCTCGCCCGCCGCCAAGACCTGAAGGTTATCGCGCGAAATTCCACCTTCTTTTACAAGGGCAACCCCAAGGACGTGCGGTCGGTCGCCGAGGAACTGGGGGCCGACTATGTGGTCGAGGGCAGCCTACAGCGCCAAGGCGACGTGCTCCGCATCACCGCGCAGTTGATCGACGGCAAGTCCGGCAGCCACCTGTGGGCCGAGACCTACGAGCGCCAGGTCGAGGACGTCTTCGCCGTCCAAAAGGACATCGTCAGCAACGTCGTCAGCCGTTTGCTTGGAGAAGTGAAGGCGGCAGAGATGGAAGCTGCCTTCCGCCAGCGCACGGACAACCTGCAGGCTTATGAGCTCGTCAAGCTCGGCAACTACTATACCTACCAGGCGTATAGCTTCGAGGGCGGGACTCCCGAGTCCATCGAACCGGCCCTGCTGGGTTTGGAAGCGTACGAGCGGGCGATCGAGATCGACCCGGACTATGCCGAGGCGTATGATTGGCTCGTCCACAACTCCTACAAGTCTTGGTGGCCCAAGCCGGATGACCCAAACGAACAGAGGCTGGCCCTACTCGAAAAGGCGATCGCGCTGGACCCGGCGTTCGCGTTTGCTCACTCGAAAATGGCCTTTGTGCTCGGTTCAATGGGGCGCTCTGAAGAGGGACTGGCGGCGGCCCAAAGAGGAATCGAGCTCGATCCCAAAATGACGCGGAGAGCTGGTGGTACTTCGGGAATGGGCTGTTCGGCGTGGGCCGGGCCACGGAGGCAGTCGAGGCGCACTTGGTGGCAATGGACCGCAATCCGTTGGGGCCGTACTACTACTTCGATCGGCTCTCACGGGTGCATTATCTCGTCGGCAACTATGAGGCTGGGCTTCAAATTGCGCAGGAGGGCGCGCGCCGGCACCCGAACATTGATAACTCCTACCAGTGGGTCATCGCGAATCTGTTTCGCCTGGGAAGGGTGGACGAGGCTCGGGCCTCGCTTGAGCGGGCGCTAGAACGCTTCCCGGACTTTGGGCCTCCCAACACGGGCGCACGCTGGCAGCAACACTACTCCACGCAACGCGATCAGTTGCTCGCCGACTGGCGCGCCCTTGGCTTCAAGATCCCAGAGGACGCATAGGCGGTGGCTGAAATATAAGCGCCGCCTGGGCATGCCGGAAGAATGACGAGATCGTGACCGGCTTTTTTTTCGTCACCCCCGGACCTGATCCGGGGGTCCATCTGAACTGAAAAAGAAAGCTGGATGGCCGGTCTCGCTCGATTCGCTGCTCCGCAGCACAAGTCCGGCCATGGCGAACTGAGAAAGGCTGCGCCTCACATTTTCACGAAGTTGACGCGCGAACAGATCGCGTCTGTCAAAATGCCCATTAAATTGACCGGCCACCATGGGATCATTAGGGTGGCGGACAATCAAAAAACCCCGGGGGAGGCGTCATGGCGGGCAGCATCAACAAGGTCATTCTGATCGGCAATCTGGGGGCGGATCCCGAAGTCCGCCATACCCAGGACGGCGCGGCCATCGTCCATCTGCGCCTGGCCACGAATGAGAGCTGGCGGGACAAAAATACGGGAGAAAAACGCGAAAAAGTGGAGTGGCACCGGGTAGTGATCTTCAATGAAAACCTGGGGAAAATCGCCGAGCAATACCTCCGCAAAGGCTCCAAGGTCTATATCGAGGGGCAGATTCAGACCCGCAAATGGCAAGACCAGTCGGGCGCCGACAAATACACCACCGAAATCGTCATGAACCGCTATCGCGGCGAACTGGCCATGCTCGACACCCGGGGCGGTGGCGGCGGCGATTCAGGGGGCGGCCGCGGCGATAGTTACGACCCACCCCCCAATGATGGCGGCGGGCAATCATCCGCTGGTGGCGGCGGCAACGACCTGGACGACGAAATCCCGTTCTAGGCCAGTGCGGATCGCGCCCGCTTGATTTGAGTCGCTGCTCCGCAGCAAGAGGGTGCGTGAATCTGAACGACAAGAATGATTTGAGGGCGGAAGGCTGTTGCCGGCCACGTGAATCTACGTTGATTGGGCCGGCCTAACCGATCGGACGTTTTCCAGGCAGGGTTGATGCCCTGTCGCTTGGGGGGAGAAATCCGTCGTCCGAATTCAGCACCAGGTATTCTTGGTAGGCGGTGCGGATCGTATCCAATTTGTCCCATGTTCCGCCGCCAAACGTTTTGTCGAACCCGGCGGATGATGATTTGTCGCCCATGATCTTGAAGATGTCCGAAAACATGGTGCCAAACACCATGTTGAATTGGCCATCGTCCATGATGAAATCGTCGAGACCGTGGCCGTCGCCATCGCCCATCACTGCGGCGTTTATGATCGACATGAAGTAGCGTTTGCCGCGATTAAAGTTCTCGAATTTTTACAAGAAGCGAATCAGGATGCTGAGGCTGAACACCCGGTATTTCGGATCCTGATAGATCTTCTTCCAAATCGTGGCATCGTCGTCGGAATCGATCACCGACAACAGATCCTTGGATTCTTCGTTAAGCTCCAAATACAAATTGGAACCGAGCAGCTTTTTCAGATAGGCGTCGAAACCGTGGATGAATTCCCGGGGCAGGCGTTGGCCGGCGCGTTCACCGGAACGAAACAGGTGGGACACCCGGGCGGTCAGCAGGCGCAAAACGAATTTGGTGCGCCGCCCCGTGCCCGACGCTTCGGCGGCCTCCAAAATCGCGTCGGCGGTCGGCGTCAGCGAACCCGGTTTCTTCGGGTCCGCCGGTGCCGGCGCCTCAGGTTTTGGTGGCGGCCGCTTGACCGCCTTGGCCTGAAGCGACGACCTGATTTCCTTCAAGTTCATGTGGCCGGCATCGATGGTGTTGGAAATGGCCCGGGCGGCCGCGGCGGTCACATCGGAGGAATCGAACCCGGCCTGGATGGCCTGGGACAGGGGCCGCAACAGCCGGATGTCCTTTTCCGCCGCCTTGTCCTTGTGGCTTATCAAGTTGGCGGTGACCTTGGCCAGGGTGTCGGACAGCTGTGACACATGGCTATATTTGGTTCCTTCCATGCGCCGGTGGGCGTCGCCTGCGATGTCCAGCAGCCGCTCCAACAATTTCACCGCATCGTCGTCGAATTTCCGCTCTTTGACTTTTGGCACCAAAATCGTCACCAGGGAGACAATGTCCACCGCGTAGCGCTCCAGCTTTTGGACGTTGATCTCGGCAATCATGGCGTGGATTTCGGCCTGGGCGGCGCTTTCCTCAGGCAGTCCGGTCACCACGGTTTTCAGGGCGTTGGGAACCTCTAGCAATTCAGATTTGTCGTCGGTGCGGCCGGGGGTGTCGTGGCGGTCGGGGCCGATGTAATCCGACGTCACAACGAATTGCTTGCGGTTGTGGATCAGATTTTCGACCCGGCTGACCAGGCCGCCCACGGACACCGGTTTGATGACCAAATCATCGCTGCCGGAATCGACAATCTTGCGGACAATTTCCGGGGTCGGCTGCCAGGTCGTGACAATGATCGGCAGGAACGGGTTGTTGCCGACGCCGTTGTGGCGCATCGCCGCGATCAGTTCACAGGGATCGCCGTCGGGTAGATCGGTTTCGGTGATCAGCACGTCGGTGTGTTCTTTGGTGATCTCCTTTGCCAGCTCGGCGTTGGTCTGGCCAAAGCGGAATTTGCGGAACCCGCGATCGTGCAAAATCGTTTTGATAGTGTCGCGCGAGCCCTTGTCGGGATCGATCAACAGCACGCTCGCGTCCGCAAAGGATTCTTCTTGTTTCGCCACGGTGGCGGCCCGATCGTTCTAGTTTGGAGTGGTGGGTACCAGTGTACCCGAATCGAGCAGCGTGTTTACCGCCCTTAGCTGCGCTGGCGTCAGGTCTGCTTGCATGGCCTCGACAAGCGAGCGCGCCGCGGCATTGCCCTGACGGGCCGCCAAAATAAACCACGCCAGGGCACGAACGCTATCGGGCGCGACCAATCCGGCGCGCTGGTACATGGCCCCCAAATTGAATTGGGCGTCGGCAAAACCCTGAGCGGCCGCCAGTGTCAGCCAATGCTCGGCGCCCAACCCATCGGCGCCGGGTTCCAGTTGGCCGTTGGCATACAAAATCCCCAGATTGTTTTGGGCCCGGGCCATGCCGGAAAGTCCGGCCTTTCGGTACCAGTCACCGGCGGCGGCGAAATCTGGGGGAGCGCCGGTGGTTTCGATCAGCACCCCCAACAGGAATTGCGCGTCGGTATGATTGTTCCGGGCGGGGGCCGCCAAAATGCCGATGGCCAGCGCCGGGTCTGCGTCTCCCCCCAGGCCGCGGGCAATGATATTCGCCAAATGGAATTGCACTTGGTGCGGGGCGACATCGGCAACCGGCTGCCACGCCTGAATCGCCCCGGCCGCATCCCCCGCGCGAAAGGCCTCGTACCCCGCGAGCACCATGGCCAGCGCCGGTGGCGTCAACGCCCGTGCGCGCTCGGCGTCATCGTCCGCGGCCGCGGCAAACGGCCACGCGGCGGCGAAAACAATACTGGCTGCTAAAAAAGTGCGCTTCATACCAAATGTTGTGCCTTGGGCAACCTCGTACCCCAGGGAGAGCCTCGCCGCAAGGGGTCAGTGGACCCTTTGCGGTGGGAATGCATTGTGGTCACAGGAATCGTGGCATTCCCGGCACAATCGAGACCGCGATGCGGGGTCGGCCGACCCTCTTTGGGGGCGAGGGCCTGTCGGGCACCGGGCCAAAAGCCGGGGGGCCGCATACATTGATCCGCTGCGCCACCGAGCGAGTGACGTCCGTTGGCACCACCGCCGCGGACGGCAACGCCGCCCTTTTAGCCGAGGCCGGGGAGGGTCATTAAACCCCCGGTCTTGGACACGCTCCAAATCCGGGCTCGAGCTCGGCGGCCGCGAGGATATAGCCATTGGAGGTCACTCGGGTGGTGGGGTGGTACCCGCAGCCGCGTGGTTTAGATGCTTGACCAAAGTTTTGTCTATGGTAGTTCTTTTAGCGCCCGGGAGCTCATAGGGGATGGCTCCGCCGACGCTGTCCTTCGATGCTGACACAGAAATCAAAAACCATGATCGATATCGCCAGGGTTACAGCGGCTCAACTTCTGGCCCTGCACGCTAGCGTCGCAGAGGAACTCCGGAGGCGCGGAATCACGCGAAGCTCTAACAATCCGACCGGCGATCTTGCGGAGTATTTGTTTTGCCAAGCTTTCCCTTGGACACCATTGTCACGCGATTTGCCTGCTGGTGCTTTAGACTCAGGGCGTTCGCAATGACGCGCTCAGCGATTATAAACTGCGACCCTCCCATTAACTTTTGGGCGGTCAAAAAG
>JAKZSO010000203.1:0-6760 GCA_047517625.1 Alphaproteobacteria bacterium | reverse complement strand
GACCTGTCCACGTACGAAAACCTCGCCGCCGCCGAGTGGCAGGGGCGGGTGTGCATCCGCTCGTCCACGAACGTCTATAACCAGTCCCTGTTGGCCTCGCTGATCGTCCACAGCGGCGCCGCGAATGCCGAGCAATGGGCGGCGGGTGTCGTCGCCAACATGGCACGGGACCCCCAGGGCGGTGACCGGGATCAAATCAAGGCGGTGGCCGCCGGCCAATGCGATGTTGCCGTGGCCAACACTTACTACTACGCGGCCATGAAGGTCGGCACGCCAAGGGAACAAGAAGCCGCCGCCCAAGTCGCCCTGTTCTGGCCGAATCAAGGAGCGGGGGAACGGGGCACCCACGTCAACATCAGCGGCGCCGGCGTTGGCCGATTCGCGCCGAACCACGGCAACGCGGTGCGGCTATTGGAATTCCTGGTATCGCCCGAAGCCCAGCGCATCTACGCCGAGGTGGTTTACGAATTCCCGGTGCGCCGGGGGGTGCCCGCGTCCGACGCCGTTGCCGCGTTCGGTGCGTTCGAAGCCGACACCCTTGACCTTCACCGCCTGGCAGAGTTTCAGTCCGACGCCCTGAGGATGTTTGACCGGGTCGGCTGGCGGTAGAGCAGATCGTGGGCACTGAGCCCACGTGAATCTGATCGGCAAAGAAAAAATGAGAATCGAGTACGCGCGGTCGCGCCGATGGCCCTAGCGGAGGTTCTTGACAGCCGGTCATCGGGTTCCCGTGACCGCAGCCGCCGCCGGGGGACTGGCACCACGGGCTGGACCGCGTTGGCGCTGGTCATCGCGGCAATCGTTTCCATTCCCATTTTGGTCGTGCTGGCTTCCGCTTTCCTGCCGGCCACCGAGGTTTGGGGCCACCTGGTCTCCACCGTCCTTGGCCGCTACATCACAAATACGCTGTGGATTTTGCTCGGCGTCGCCGCGCTGACCCTGGTCATGGGCGCGGGTACGGCATGGCTGGTCAGCATGTGCGCGTTCCCCGGACGCCGGGTCTTCGAATGGGCGCTGCTGTTGCCCCTGGCCATGCCCGCTTATGCCATCGCCTTTACCTATGGCGGCATGCTCGATTTCGCCGGGCCGGTGCAATCCGGCTTGCGGGAGTTGTTCGGCTGGGGCGCCGGCGACTATTGGTTCCCGGATGTGCGATCGCTTGCCGGCGTTATCCTGCTGATGGGATTGGTGCTCTACCCCTATGTCTATCTGCTGGCCCGCACCGCGTTCCTGGAACAATCGGTGTGCGTTTTGGAAGTGGGCAGAACGTTGGGCCAGGGGCCATGGCGCACCTTTCGCCGCATCGCGCTACCGTTGGCGCGGCCGGCCATTGCCGCCGGGATGGCTCTGGCGTTGATGGAGGCCTTGAGCGAATTCGGGGCGATGCAGTATTTGGCCGTGGACACCTTCACCACCGGCATTTTCCGCACCTGGCAAAATCTCGGGGACCTCGCCGCCGCGGCCCAACTGGCCGCCGTGCTGATGCTGTTCATCTTTGCCTTACTGGCCATCGAGCGCGTTTCCCGGGGCCGGGCCGCGTATCACCACACCACCACCAAGTACCGGCCTCTGCCGCGCTACCCCTTGACCGGTTGGCATGGCGTTGGCGCGTTGGCCGCGTGTTTGGCGCCGATTGCGCTGGGGTTCCTGGTGCCCGCCGGGCAACTGGCACTATGGTCCGTCGACACGGCACCGAAGATAATCGACGCCCGCTTTTTTCGCGAGGCCGCCAACACCGTCGGCATTTCCGCGGTGGCTGCAATCCTCGCCGTAGGCATCGCATTGCTTTTGGCCTATGCCGTCCGCATCGCCCCGGGGCGCTTGGCCAAAATCGGCGCGCGCATCGCCAGCCTGGGCTACGCGATCCCCGGCCCAGTGGTCGCAGTGGGCGTCATGATCCCGTTCGCCTGGACCGACAATGCGGTCGACCGCTGGACGCGGGCCACGTTCGATGTCTCCACCGGACTGGTGCTGTCGGGTACTTTGTTCGCAGTCCTGTTCGCGTACGTCGTTCGGTTCTTGGCCATCTCCCTCAACACCGTCGAATCCGGCCTTGGCAAGATCACGCCCAACATGGACCGTGCCGCCCGTTCCCTCGGCGCACGGCCGGGGGCAACCCTGCGCCGGGTTCACGCCCCCATGGTCCGGGGCAGTTTGCTGGCCGCGGGACTGTTGGTGTTTGTCCACGCGATGAAGGAGCTTCCGGCCACGTGGATTCTTCGGCCCTTCGATTTCAACACCCTGGCGGTGCGCGCCTTTGAGCTCGCATCCGACGAACGTTTGGCGGACGCCGCCCCCGCCGCCCTGGCCATCGTCCTGGTGGGCTTGGTGCCGGTGTTGTTGCTGTCGAAGGCACTCACCCGCTCGCGCCCTGGCGAAGGCCAGGAATCAAGAAAGGCCCGGCCTGGCGAAAGCCAGGCATCAAAAAAGGCCCGGCCTTGGTCATGACCGGACTGGGTTTCGAAAATGTGACCCGGGCCCTTGACGGCCGCGCTGCCGTCGACGCCGTCACCCTGGCTGCCGACCCGGGTGAGGTGGTCTGCCTGTTGGGGCCGTCCGGGTGCGGCAAGACCACCACCTTGCGCCTGGCGGCGGGGCTGGAGTCGGCGGACTCCGGCCGCATCACCATTGGCGGCCAGGTCATGGACGGGGACAACACCTTTGTGGCGCCGGAGTCCCGCAACGTCGGCCTGGTGTTCCAGGATTTCGCACTGTTTCCGCACCTGGATGTCCGCGCCAACGTCGAATTCGGCATCGCCGACCAGCCCCCCGCTGCCCGCCGCCGCCTTACCGGCGATTTGCTGGAACGCATGGGTCTGTCCGCGCACGGCTCGGCGTTTCCGCACACGTTGTCCGGTGGTGAACAACAGCGGGTTGCCCTGGCCCGGGCTCTGGCGCCAGGGCCAAAAGTGATGCTGATGGACGAGCCGTTCTCAGGGCTCGATTTCCGTTTGCGCGATCAGGTCGGGGAAGAAACGCTGGCTCTGATGCGTCAATTGGGGGCCGCGACGTTGATGGTCACCCACGATTCCGACGAGGCCATGCGCCTGGCGGATCGGGTGGCCTTGATGAACCACGGGCGCATCGTCCAACAAGGCACCCCGGCGGATCTGTACCACCATCCTGTCGATACTTTCACAGCGACATTTTTCTCTGAAATCAACCGCAAAGAAGGAGTTGTTAAAGGAAAATCTGTAGAGACGGAACTTGGCCGGGTTGGGGCCCCGGACAACGCCGATGGCACCCCGGTGACGATTTGTCTGCGCCCGGAAAGCCTTGTCTTGAGCCAGACTGGCGATGGGGTTGCGGCCATTGTGCTGTCGGCCCGCAACATGGGGCCGTATGATCTTGTGTGGTTGAAACCAGCGGCGGGTGTTGCCAAGTACCTAGCACGCCTGGGGCCGGGGTTTAGTCCCGCCCCGGGGGCAGAGGTCCGGGTGGAAGTGAAGCCCTCGGGTTGCTTCGTTTTCGCTGACTAGGCGCCGGTTTGCCTACTTCAGGTCATTCTGCCATGATGCATTAGAAATCAAGGCTTTAAGCAGGATAGGATTGATGGGAACGTTTAGCATTTGGCACTGGATGATCGTGCTCGCCGTGGTGCTGCTGTTGTTTGGCGGTCGGGGCAAAATCTCTGGGATCATGGGTGATTTCGGCAGCGGCTTGAAGGCTTTCAAGAAGCAAGTGAAGGAAGACGACGTTGCCGAGGGTGATAAGGACAAAATCGAAACCGAAACCGTGACATCGGAATCGGCTGAGTCCACCACCAAAGAAGAAACCGCAAAGAGCTAGCCGGCGTTGGGCCTCGCTGTGGGCCCACCGCCCCATCGCACCTTCCGGAAATGAAACGCCGAGATGCTCGGTATTCACTGGCCAGAGTTCATGTTGATCGCGGTCGTCACCGTCTTGGTGGTGGGGCCGAAAGAGTTGCCGCGCGTCTTGCGCACCATCACCAGGATGATGCGAAAAATTCAGGGCCTTAGCCGCGAATTCCAAACCACCATGAACGACCTGGCCAAAGAGGCCGACCTCGACGACATGAAGAAGGATTTCACCGATGTCGAGTCTCGGATCGCCGACATGCGCCCGGAGGACGAGTTGGACAAAACCCTGGACGGCGACAACAAGATCGCGGGCATGTTCACCGGCGACGTGATCGGCACCGAATTGGCCCAGGACGCCGACAGGAAAAAGCCGGCGGAAGTCAAAGACGACCTTGAAGATGAACTGGATTCCGAGGTCGTGGAAAAGATCGAATCCAAGTCTGAACCAGCCACGGACGAACCCGGCGACGGCGACGACAACGCCGCCACCAAGGACGAGGACGATCCGGTCACAAACAACGATGATGACGGCAAAAAAGTGGCGGCGGCGCCCGAACCGGTCAGCGAGAACGCATCTGCCGGCTCAACCGCCGGGGCCTAGAGCCCCCTAGATGGCGCGCGGCAAGGCCAAAGTTTCGGCCAAAGAAAAAACCAGGGCTGACCGCGAACACGTCGACCAGAACAGAATGCCTTTGCTCGATCATCTGGTCGAGCTGCGCCGGCGGCTGACCTGGTCCATCGTCGCCTTTCTGATCGCCTTCATCATCAGCTTCTATTTCGCCAACCCGATTTTCGATTTTCTTGTCGAGCCGCTGCAAAACTTGGATTTGTGGGAGGGACAAGAGGGCAAGGGCATGATCTTCACGGCCCTGCACGAAAAGTTCTTCACCAATGTGAAAGTCGCGTTTTTCTTTGCCGCGTTCATCTCTTTCCCGCTGGTGTCCACCCAGGTTTGGCTGTTCGTGGCGCCAGGGCTCTATAAGACCGAAAAGACCGCGTTCTTGCCGTTTCTGATCGTCACCCCGTTCTTGTTCGTGGCGGGTGCTGCCATGGTTTATTACCTGGTCATGCCGATCGCGTGGCAATTCTTCGCCGGCTTCCAGCGCATCGGCGACGCCGAGACCTTGGCGGTGGAATTGCTGCCCAAAGTCTCGGAATACCTCAGCCTCTCCATGCGCCTGATCTTCGCCTTCGGTATTGCGTTTGAACTGCCGGTGCTGATGACCTTGTTGGCCCGGGCGGGCATGGTCACGGCGGACGGCCTGAAGGCCAAACGCCGGTATTCGATCGTGTTGGCGTTCGTTGCGGCCGCCGTCCTCACGCCCCCGGACCCGTTGAGCCAGATCGGCCTCGCCATCCCCATCGTGCTGCTCTACGAGATTTCAATCATTTCCGCCCGCTTCGTGGAGAAATCCCGGGCCAAGGCCCAGGCCGAAGCCGCCGCCACCTAACCGCCAACGGGCGGTCCGCCGACTTGGAGCGTGGCCCGTAGACAACCGTTTTGTGCTGGTTGGCATAGAGACCCAATCCCCGCTCCGACCAAAGAACCGTCACCCCCGGACTTGATCCGGGGGTCCACGCCTTTCTTCCCCTCTTTCGCTTGCGGGGGTTTGGGTGGGTGTGTCCTAGAACAAGGGAGGGGGTGCGTACCACGAAGGTGGATGCCCGGGTCAAGCCGGTCAAGCCGGGCATGACGTGCTGGTGATGTGATCGCAATTCTTTTCTTTCGTCACTCCCGGGCCGTGCTGCGGAGCAGCGATTCGAACAATCCCGGGGGTCCATCTTCCCACCCCACCTCAATCCTCCTCCGCCAGCAGGGTACGAAGGCGATTCCAACCTAGGCGGCGTATTCCCTCCCTCGCCTGCGGGGGAGGGCTAGGGTGGGCGTGTATGCCCTCCCAAAAAAAACGTGGATGCCCGGGTCAAGCCCGGGCATGACGTTGGCGGCCCGTTGGCGGCGAGGGTGGAAATCTGGTACCAACCCGGCCATGCATGACATCAAGTGGATCCGGGAGAACCCGGCGGCCTTCGATGCCGGGCTGGCCCGCCGGGGCGTAGAGCCCCAGTCGCCCGAAATCCTAAAGCTGGACGCCAATCTGCGGGAAGCGGCAACGTGGATGCAGGACTTGCAGTCCGAACGCAATCGCTTATCCAAAGAAATCGGCGGGCTTAAAGCCAAGGGCGATGAAGCCGCGGCCCAGGCGAATATGGATCAGGTCTCGGCCCTGAAGGACGATCTGGCCGCAGCGGAGCGCCAACATTTCGATGTGGGGCAGGTGCTTCATAACGCCTTGTCTGGGCTGCCGAATTTGCCGTCGGCAGACGCCCCGGACGTCGACGATGAAAGCGCGAACTTTGAGCGTTTGCGCATGCGCGAGCCGCCAAAATTCGATTTTGAGCCAAAAGATCACGTGGCCATCGGCGAAGGCTTAGGCCTGATGGATTTCGCGGCGGCGGCGCGCATGTCCGGCGCCCGGTTCGTGGTGTTGCGCGGAGCCCTGGCCCTGTTGGAGCGCGCCTTGGCCGCCTACATGCTGGACCTGCTCACCACCGGTCACGGCTACACGGAAATGTCCGTGCCCCATCTGGTGCGCGGCGGTGCGGCGTTCGGCACCGGCCAATTGCCGAAATTCGCCGATGATTTGTTCGCCACTACCGACGAATTCTGGTTGATCCCTACCGGCGAGATACCGCTCACCAACACCGTGCGCGAGCAAATCCTGGATGCCGACGCCTTGCCCATGCGCCTGACCGCCCACACCCCGTGTTACCGGTCCGAGGCCGGGGCCGCGGGAAAGGACTCCCGGGGCATGATTCGCCAGCACCAATTCACCAAGGTCGAAATGGTCTCGGTCGTGCACCCGGACGACTCTGAGCCGGAATTGGACCGCATGACCGGGGCGGCTTGCGATGTGCTGGACTGCCTGGAACTGCCATAC
>JAKZSO010000202.1:0-10307 GCA_047517625.1 Alphaproteobacteria bacterium | reverse complement strand
GGACCGGGCGGTGCCGGAAACCACTTTGGCGCCCCAGCACGATGGCCGGGCGTCGGCGATTTCGTTCGCTTCCCAAGAAATGCTCAAGGGCATCGGCGTTTGGCATGCCATCACTGATTTGCAGCCAATTTTGGCCATTCGGGTGTCCGACCGGAACTCGCCCCTGCACTTACATTTTGATCACGAAAATCTAGGGGGTGAGCCGTTCGGCGCCATGGTGGAAAACCACCACCTGCGGCTAGCCTTACACAAAGTAGCTAAGCGAACGATCGTTCTAAACCGTGCTCCAGATGCCCTGAAATCATTTGAAACCAATACCTTCGGTGTTACGGCCATCCTGGAAAGCGGCACAGTCCTGCACGCCCGGTTGCTGGTCGCCGCCGACGGCGCCCGCTCCCAAACCCGAGATTTGGCCGGCATTGGCACCCGGGGTTGGAGTTATCACCAGTCTGGAATTGTCACCACGGTGGAGCACGAGATACCCCACCGCGGCATTGCCCACGAACGCTTCTTGGAGGCTGGGCCATTTGCAATTTTGCCCCTGACCGGCAACCGATCATCCCTCGTGTGGACGGAACCGCCAGAAATGGCCGCCGAGATGATGAAATTGGATGCTGTTCGGTTTGGCGAGGAGTTGCGGGCCCGTTTTGGCGATTTCTTGGGCGAAATCAAGACCACCGGACCACGCTGGAGCTATCCCTTGCATCTGCGTCTGGCTGACCGCTATGTCGGCGATCGCTTGGCGCTGGCGGGGGGCGCCGCCCATGCCATGCACCCCATCGCCGGTCAGGGGCTCAATTTGGGCCTGCGCGACGCCGCGGCCTTGGCCGAGGTTATCGTCGATGCCAACCGTATGGGCTTGGATATTGCCGGGCCGGAGGTTCTGGCCCGGTATGAACGCTGGCGGCGGCTGGACGGCCTGACGATGCTGGCGTTCACCGACGGCCTGAACCGGCTTTTCGCCGCCAAGGCTGGGCCAATTGCTTGGGCCCGGGACATTGGCCTGGCCACCGTCGACCGGATCACGCCGCTGAAGCAGTTTTTCGTGAACCAGGCCCGGGGCACCGTCGGCAAGCTGCCGAAGTTGTTGCACCGCCAGAGGCTTTAAAATCATCTCAGGTCTAGTCGCGCGAGCAGATCGTGGCGCGGCTTGGTTCAAATTTTTGCTCCGCAACATTGCGCCACGTGAATCTGATCGGCTTAGTCAAGGCTGCGAGCTTCGTCCACCAGCATGATCGGGATGCCGTCGCGGATGGGATAGGCCAGCTTGGCCTTGTCGCTGATCAGCTCTTGGGCTTCCGCATCGTATCGCAATGGACCCTTGGTGAGGGGGCAAACAAGGATTTCAAGCAGTTTCGGATCAACGGGAGTCGAGGTCTCAGTCATTGCGATACCGCCATTTGTTGAACGTTCAGATTCACGCGGCCAGCAGGGGCTGGCCACGATCTGCACTCCCGCAGCGGCCCCTTGGTTAAGGGGCAAACAGGGGTTTCCAGCAGTTTAGGGTCGACCGGGGTGGAGTTTTCAGGCACGAGAGCTCTTTTCTCCTTCCGTTCAGATTCACGCGGCGCGAAGACGCGCCACGATCTGCACTTTGCTGGTTAATGCATCACCCCGGGGCCGCCCTCGCCGACCAGGGATGAAAGTTCAAGCAATGTAGTCAGCACCCGGGCCCGTTCCGCCAGGGTTCCGGCTTCCAGCAGGGCCTGTTTTTCCCGGGGCTCGAACGGGCACATCATCGCCAACGAGGTCACCAAGGCCTCGCCCGGGAATTGTTCCAGGGCATCCCACTCGGCGCCAAAGTCGTGGACTTCGAAATAGCCGCGCAGGGCGGTAAACAGGCCGCCCCGGTCCACGGGGTCGGAATTTTCGGGCTCCAGATCCCGGCGATAGCGGGCGTAGGAAACCAGCGCCCGGCGATAGCCCCGGCGCACGGGCAATTCATCGATGATCGAAAATCGGCAGATGCCGGTCAGGGTGACGTTCTGATCGCCGTCTTCCGCCGCTTCGTGGACCATGATCCGACCGACGCAGCCGGCCCGATATGTGGCCGGCGCCTTGGATCCGTCGAGCATATCTTCATTCGCATCCGCCGGTTGGATCATGCCGATCAGCCGGTCGCCAGCCATGGCGTCGCTGACCATGGCTAAGTACCGTGGCTCGAAAATTCGCAACGGCAGATTGTCCCGGGGCAATAACAGTGTGCCGGTAAGCGGGAACAAGGGGATGGTCCGCGACAACTGATCAAACCCGACGTTAGCGAGGTTGGCGTCGGCTAAGCCGGCACCGGCCATTTTCGCATCAATGGGGTCGGCGGAATCGGTCATGACACCAATTCGATCATGAAAACAGCAGTGAGGACAGGCGCCTGCGGCCGGACTGTGTCAATTCGTCGGTGGGACCAAAGGCATCAAACAACGTCACCAGTTGCTTGCGCGCCGCGTCGTCATGCCAGGCGCGATCCATGGCCACCATTTCCAGCAGCGCTTCCACAGCCTCTTCCCGGCGGCCAGCGGCGACATAGGCCGACGCCAGATCGAACCGGGCCTGCTGATCTTTGGGATTGGCCCGGACCGCGGCTTCCAATTCCGCAACTTCGGCGCCCTCGCCGCCCAGGTCCCCCGGCCCCGATTGCTGGCCCAGGGTCAATTCAGCTTGGACCGCCAAAACTCTTGGGTCGCTGGCATGTTCCGGGGGAACCAAGGCCAGGGTTTGTTCGGCCAACGCCAGATCGCCGCCAGCGATGTAGCAGCCCGCCAGCCCCGTGATCGCGGCGACATTGCCGGGCTCGGATTTCAACGCCGTTGCGTAAATGCCGATGGCCGCCCCCAGATCCCCTGATTTGCGCACTACCGCGGCTTCGTCAATCAATTCGTCGGTGGGGGACGGGCCGGTATGGCCGACGATTTTTTCGACGAAATCCTTGATCTGGCTTTCTGGCAAAGCGCCGACGAATCCGTCCATCGGCTCGCCACCCTTGAAGGCATACACCGCCGGAATGGATTGGACGCGCAGCTGAGCCGCCAGCTCTTGGTTGTCATCCACATTGATCTTGACCAGCCGGACCGCGCCTCCGGCATCGGTGACGACCTTTTCAATAATCTGGCTCAAGGTTTTGCACGGGCCGCACCACGGCGCCCACATGTCGACGATCACCGGCACCTCGTTCGAGGCATCGACCACATCGGCCATGAATTCCGCGGTGCTGGAGTCTTTGATTAACGGGCCGTCGGTAACAGCTGCGGCGGGGGCCATGCTCGTTTCGTCGGTCATAAACTGCTCCTAGGTGCGCCCGGCGCACACGATTTACCATAACATGGAGCCATCGCCCCGGCGCTTCAAGCCTGGACTTGCGCGCCTTGCAAACCAACGCCCGGTCGGTATGATCGGCGCCCGGCCAATACGGAGCGCGGGCGTAGCTCAGTGGTAGAGCATCACGTTGCCAACGTGAGGGTCGTGAGTTCGAATCTCATCGCCCGCTCCAAGCCTCGCAAGACTTGTTGGCCATACCGGGCGGGCCACAAGGGCCTCCCATTGCATCGACGTTGTTGATTTAGCCGTGAGGGCCTGAAATTTCGCAATTGGCCGGGCTATCGGCTGCCACAGCGGCGTTCCCTTACGTTGGGGCTCGAAATCGGTGAACAATTTTTCCATCTGCTCCTGCCAGCATTGCTGAGCGGCTTCGACGGTCATGATGCGATCACCGGCGATGAGGCCGGTGGCTTCGCTGCGGATAACATCGGCGTTAGCCAGTCCGGCCAGGGTCACGATCGCGGTCAGTGCAATGAGTGTCTTTTTCATGGGTCGGTTCCTTCGGCGGGGTTGCATTTGATGGACCCATTTAATCAAGACCTTGGGATTTCCGATGTGGTCTTCCGCACAGTGTGGGATTATTCACAAATTGGCCCTGACCCGCAGGATTGAGCGGGTTGTGGGCCAGTGAAAAATTTGGCGACAGAGCGTTCCTTTGTGCTCCCAGAATTTATCCCGGGCGGAAGGTTTTGCCCGCGCTGACCAAATCAACCGGTGCGAAGCCGTTTGCTATGATGCGCACCGTGTCAGCTTCGCTACTCACAGTGCCAATAACTTGGGCGGTTTTGCCCTGGGCCTTGGCCAGGGAGACCACAACATCGGCGTTTTCCGGGCGGGCGATCAGGGCCATGCCCACCCCCATGTTGTAGATGCCGTACTGGTCAGCGCGGGCCACGCCGCCGCGTTCGGCCATGGTCCGGAAAACGGCAGGCACCTCGGGCAAGCGATCCAGCACGAAGCCCACCGGGGCCTCGATGCGGGTCAGGTTCAGAAACCCCCCGCCGGTGATGTGGATCAGCCCCGTGACAAGATTTTGGTCCAGGGCGGCCACGGATTCGGCAACGTAAATGAACGTCGGCGCCAGCAGTTCTTCCCCAACCGAGCGGCCGAATTCAGGGACATTTTCGTCCGCCGTCATCCCCAGGTCATCGAAAAACATTTTGCGCGCCAGCGTCATGCCGTTGGCATGGATGCCGTTGGAGCCAATGCCGACCACCACATCCCCTGGCGCCACATCGGCCCCAACGTTGACAGCATCCAGCGCCACAAGCCCCGTGGCCATGGCCGCCAGATCGAAGCCCAGACCCGGTTTCCAGCCGTTGATGACCCCGGGCATCTCGGCGATTTCGCCGCCCGGAATCGAGCACCCGGCTTGGCGTGCGCCCTCGGTCAAGCCAATGGAGAGTTGATCCAAAACGTTTGGGTCGGCACGCTCCACCGCGATGTAGTCCACCAACGACAATGGCTTGGCCCCCACGCACACCAAATCGTTGACGTTCATGGCGACGCAATCGATGCCGATGGTGTCGTATTTGTCCAGCATTTGGGCAATCAGTGCCTTGGTGCCAACGCCGTCGGCGCACATGGCCAAGCCGTCGCCACCGCCCAGATCAACGATGTTGGCGTATTTGCCGAACTCCAGCGCCACCCGGCCGCGCCAGGAATTCGTCCGGTCACCCGGCGGCGGTGCGGGCCACGTGGTGCGCAAGCGTTTGGTGATGTGAGTGAGGGCGGTTTCGGCTCGGGCCACATCGACCCCGGCCGCCCGATAGGCGTCCTTTGTTTCGTCAGCCATACCGGCCCTGCCTAGCTTCGCTCAGCCAGCCAGGGAATATCACGCTATCGGGCGCTTGTTAATCAGATGTGCCGGGCGAAATTCGTTTGCCCATGACCTGCTGCTTCTGATCAGAATTGGAGGATCGAGGAGAAGATCAGCAGCGCCGCAAGGTTGGCCGCCGTCATCGCCGCGATCAATGTTGTCCAGCCGAACGCCGATCCCGCCATGCGCACTGCGGGGATGGTTTTGGCCTGGGCGGATGAGCGTCGGCGGTCGTTGGCGGCGCGGCGGTCCGGGGTGATGCCGGCATGCATGATCGCCGATAATTCGGCGCTGGTGGTTTGGCTGGCGGCGCGCCGCGGCGATCCGCGATCCACCTGGGCGTCGCCGGACACCCCGTCGTTTGCAGAGTTGCCCATGGTCAGTCCCTCCCGAAACCGTGGCGCCTGTCGCGCCATGGGGAAACGCTAGCACCCACCCGTAAACAACACGTGAACCGGTTTGGTAAACATCGGGAAAATCTGGAAACCGATCGCGAATTTGTGATCAAAAGTTCCTGCGTCAAAACGCCGCTGGGCCCCGCAATTTTGTTGCGGTTTGGCGCGCCTATCGAATGAATTGTTCGCGACCCAAGACCATCCGTTGCGAAAGTTTCTACATGCCAGAAACCCGCTGTCACCAGCCGCAGCCATCAGTTTTTTCGATGCTTTGCATAGGTTTGATCTGTCACCGACGATCCCTAGTTAACCAGTAACGCCCGCCACACCGATGGCAAATCCCCACCCGTTGAGGGCCGGGCAAACACCCGTCCCGCTGAGGGCCGGGCAAACAAAGATTGGGAAGAAAAAAACATGACAGTTCAAGACCACGACCATCACGACGACGGCCACCGCCCCGCGATGGATTTTTCCATCGGCATTGGCGTCGTTTTTGTTTCCGCCCTGGTGTTCATTGCCGCCCTGGCCTACGTGTCCAGCATCGCCTACTGATCCGCAACGAACGCTCCGGGCTCTGGCAGGGCGCGTCCCCCCCTACGCGTCTTGCCAGAGTTTTGGCCTTGCCTGGCCGCCTTGGCCACGGGCTATTGATGTGGCTAGACTGGGTGCCCCCGTCCTGACGATTTGCTAGCCCGGTGGAAAACCCCAGTCTTCATTCCGCTGAATTTTTTTTATACGAGCTGCGCACCGTCGCCGAATCGGCGGCCCGGGCCGCTGCCCGTTGGACGGGCCGTGGTCCCGGCGAAGCGGGCGCCGCCGCCGCCGCCGCCATGCGCGACACGCTGAACCAGTTGTCTTTGGACGGATCGGTGGTGGCCAGCGACGCTGGCCGCGAAGGCGCTGAATTCATGCTGGAAAAAGACCGGGTGGGCGACCCGTCGGCGCCGCGCAAACTGGACATCGCCGTTGACCCGGTGGAAGGCACCAGGTTTTTGGCACGCGGCATGACCAACGCCATGTCGGTGATCGCGGTGGCTCCAGCCCAGACGGTTTTTGCCTCGGGCCCGGCCCTTTACATGGAGAAAATCGCCGCCCCGGCGGCCGCCCTGGGCAAGATCGATTTCCACGCTCCGGTGGCGGAGCGCCTGGCCGCCCTGGGCGAGGCGCTGGACAAGCCGATCCCGGACCTGACGGTTTATGTGCTGGAGCGCGACCGCAACAAAAAACTGGTGAAGCAAATTCGCAAGGCGGGGGCCAGGGTTTCGCTGTTTGCAGCGGGGGATATCGCCGGCGCCCTGATGGCGGCCCTGCCCGGCACCGGCATTGATGCCCTGATGGGCACGGGTGGGGTGCCAGAGGGCATTTTGGCCGCCTGCGCCATGCGCGCGCTCGGCGCGGAATTTTTGGCCCGATTCGACCCCCAACAGCCCCAAGAAGTGGAAGCCCTGGAAGCCGCGGGCATGGACAAAACCAAGTGGTATGCGCGCAACGAGCTGGTGGCTTCTCACGATGTGCAGTTTTGCGCCACCGGCATCACCAGCGGCTCGCTGTTGGATGGGGTCCAGCGCCTGGACGCCTATGAACGCACCCAGACCATGCTGCTTTCGGGTCTGAACGATGGCTATGAAATTCTGACGGCCTATCACCGTCACGAGCCGGGCTAGCGCGCCGTTAGTTGTTGTGAACCAGAGTTGTTGACCGCCACAAGGAAACGATGATCGCCACCCCCAACGTGATGGTCGACGACTCCCTGAACAGCGGGCTCTTTTCGTTCGCAGCCCCTTCGTAAAAATCGAAACGCAACGCAGAAACGACGCGGATCCGTTCGCCAAACCGGCGGCTTGCCGAGATCTGAATTTTTGACCCCATGTAGCCGCCCTTCGCCGTATAGGCCGGCCGGGCCGCCGTCGCGAATGCCGCTGGCACGGCGTAAAACAGCGACTGCAAATCGGCGTTGGCGAAGGCTGTCGACACACCAAACTTGAACTTGGCGTCGACCCCTAGGAAGTCGTCGTGTTGGTAGGCCAACTCTGGCACCACGATCAGACCTTGGTAATTGGCGCGGCTGGTGAAATTTGTCGACACCACCGCCCGCACCGGCAGTTCGAATTCAATCTTCACCTCGCCGGCCCGGGCCAGAGTGAATTCAAGCCGTGGGCCAATTTCCCCCAGCCAATCCAAGTCCGGCATGCCCACCCGGGCGCGATTGTCGGACGAGTCCACATTGAAGGCCGCCGCCAGGCTGAAATAGATTTCCGTGACCTCGGTCTTGAATAGCCGGCCCCGCAGCAGACCCTTGTCATCTGATCGGATGACCTCGCCGCGATAGGCGAAATAGAGCAGCGGCAGGGTTTCAAACCGGGTCTGGCCTGACGCGGGATAGGTCGGCAGGATTCCAACGCCCACCAAGGCGCCAATCTCCCACAAAGGTTGGGGATGCTGATCCGCCCCGGCCCCGGAACTGATGCCCAGAGCCGCCACGATCGCCAATAAATACCGGGCGGATTTTTTCAACGTGTGCTGCAACAATCAGACAGAGGCAAAGGCGATCAACGGACCAGCGCCCGGGAATATACAATGATTTGAAGGCTCAACCCAGGATTTCCAGGCCAGGCATTGATTGTTTCTTAACCGTGATCCGTGCAATGTTTGGCTGAAATTCAGGGCTGCGGCCGTGCTGCAGCGCCACCGGGGGAAACGCCCATGGCTCACCAATCCCGCACGCCGAGCGAAGAGCATATCGATAAGGTCATCGCTCATCTAAGACGTCGCCAGGCCAAAACCCAGGCTGGGCAGCTGGAGCGTTTCGTGCGGTTGATGTACGCCAGGGCCAGCGCCCAGGACTTGTTGGAAACCCCGCCCGAGGCTTTGTACGGCGCCGCGGTCGGCCTGTGGGAATTTTCGCAAGTCCGCAAACCGGGATCCCTGCGCCTGCGGGTGTTTACCCCTGAAATGGCAGAAAACGGCTGGGCCGTGCCGCGCACAGTTGTCGAACTGGTCACCGAAGACCAGCCGTTCCTGGTTGATTCCGTCGCCGCCAGCTTGGCCAACGCCGGCCATGCCGTGCTGTTCCTGGTGCATCCCGCCGTCGAGGTGCTGCGCGGCCGCGATGGCCAACGCAATGATCTGCTGGACCAGCAGTCCCAGGTTCCAGGGAGAATCCGGGAAGCGGTGATACATCTGGAGCTTCGGGGCGTTGCCTCGCCCCAGCGGGCCAAGGAAATCAAGCGGCTGATCCGCGACGTGGTGTCCGACATCCGCAGCGCGGTTGAAGATTGGCGGCCGATGCTGGACGTGCTGGATCGCACCATTGATGAAATCAAGCGCTCAGTCCCGCCTTTGAGCAAGGAGGTTGTGGCCGAATCCATCGCCTTTTTGGAATGGATGCGCGACGGCCATTTCACGTTTTTGGGCTGCCGGCAATACGGCTATGCCTTCAAAAAAGGCTCGGAGGCATTTAAGGCCACCGGAAAAATGGGACTTGTGGTGCTGCGCGACCCCGGCGTCCATGTGTTGGCGGGGGCCACTGGATTGGCCGCGGTTTCCGAAGAAGTTCGCGATTTTTTGATCCGGCCAGAACTGCTGATCGTCACAAAAACCAAGGCCCGGTCCCGGGTCCATCGCATCGTTCCGATGGATTACGTGGGCGTCAAACGCTATGGCAAGAACGGCAAGGTCATTGGCGAGATGCGGTTTGTCCGCCTATTCACCGCCACCGCGTACAACCGCACCGTTGAAACCATTCCGCTGCTGCGCAGCAAAGTTGCCAACACTATTCGCCGGGCC
Source organism: Alphaproteobacteria bacterium (assembly GCA_047517625.1). Classification (GTDB taxonomy): domain Bacteria; phylum Pseudomonadota; class Alphaproteobacteria; order UBA2966; family CAIVPW01; genus JABHVE01. Next base: position 995 of record JAKZSO010000202.1, on the reverse strand, counting down.
GGATTCGCCCCGGAAAGCCACGATGCCAGGGCGTTGCTGTATGTGCTGGACACCTTTCCCCGGGACGAGCTGTTCCAGGTTTCCGACGATTACTTGTTTCACACAGCGATGGGCATTCTGGATTTGCGCCAGCGCCCCCGGATCAGGGCATTTCCGCGCTTGGACCGGTTCGAACGCTTTGCCTCGATGCTGGTCTATATCCCCCGGGAATTGCACACCACGGCGCTGCGGGAACGCCTGGGCGCCATTTTGGAAGACGCCGTTAACGGCGAGGTTTCCATTGATTACACCCAGGTCAGCGACGATCCCCTGGCCCGGATCCACTACATTTTGCGCACCGTCCCAGGGTCGGTGATCGAGCCTGACCCGCAAGCGCTGCAAAAGAAGCTAACCGAGGCCGCGCGGCGATGGGAGGAAGGCTTGGTCGACGCTCTGGTCGAGCGCTGGGGCGAATCCGAGGGCGCCCGGCTTGCCGCCCGCTATGGCACCACCTGCTTCCCGGCCGGCTACAAAGACGCGTTCAGCGCCCAGGACTCATTGCTAGACATCGAAAAAATCGAACGCCTGCACGATTTCGGCGACATGGGGATGATCCTGTACCGTCCGGCGGACGCCGAGCCCAGCACTTTTCGTCTGAAGGTGTTCAATCACGGCACCGCCGTGGCGTTGTCGGATATGCTGCCGATGTTGGAGCACATGGGCCTAAAAGTCATCGACGAGCGGCCCCGCCGTTTTGGCCCCGTGGGGGGCGACGTGCCTGTGATCTGGGTCCAGGACTTGGGCCTGGCGGACCCGGACGGCCGGGCTTTGACCATCGCCGATTTCAGCGACCAGTTCCGCGAGACATTTGCCCGGGCCTCGCGCGGGCAGATCGAAAGCGACGGCTTTAACCAGCTGGTTCTGGCGGCGGGTCTGCGGTGGCGCCAAGTGGTGGTGCTTCGCGCGATTTGCAAATATCTGCGCCAGGCGGCGATCGCCTTTAGCCAGGCGTATAT
>JAKZSO010000201.1:0-4576 GCA_047517625.1 Alphaproteobacteria bacterium | reverse complement strand
GATGGGATTCGCAAAGATGGATCGTCGGTTGGCGCCGTCGTCGAGGTGGTGGCGTCGGGAGTCCCGCCGGGTTGGGGCGCGCCGGTTTATGGAAAATTGGATGCTGAATTGGCCGCCGCGCTCACCAGCATCAACGCGGTGAAGGGTGTCGAAATCGGCGCCGGATTTGCCACCGCCCGCATGCGCGGGGAAGAAAATTCCGACGAAATGCGCAATGACAACGGCCGGGTCGTGTTCAAAACGAACAACGCTGGCGGCATCCTGGGCGGCATTTCCAGCGGCCAGGACATCCTGGCGCGCTTCGCGGTGAAACCGACATCGAGCATTCTCATTCCGCGGGAAACAGTCACGGGGGACGGCGAAAACACTGAAATCGTCACCAAGGGGCGCCACGATCCATGTGTGGGTATCCGCGCGGTCCCCGTCGGCGAGGCGATGGTGGCCTGCGTGCTCGCCGACCAGATGCTGCGACACCGGGGCCAAGTCGGCTAGGTCACCCCCAGCCGCGCGGCAATCAGGAATTCTTGGTTGCCCCTGGCCCCCGCGATCGGGCTTGGGGTCACCCCCAGCACGTCCCAGCCCTGATGGCCCAGCCACGTTTCGATGCGATCGCAGACCTCAGTGTGCAGGGCTGGATCGCGGACAATCCCACCCTTGCCCACTTGCTCCGGTCCAACTTCGAATTGGGGTTTTATCAGCGCCACCAGTCGGGCACCTGGGCGGGCCAGCGCCAGCGGATTGGCCAAGACCAACTCAAGGCCAATGAAGCTGGCATCACAAACAATCAATGAAACGGGTTGGGCATGGCCGCTGTAATAGCCACGATGGTGTCGTCCCGCTCGGCTTCCGCGGTCAGAGCGTCGGCGAAAATCGCGGTGTACTGCGGGGTCGCCGGCCGTGGGGCAAGTGGGCGCCCCGGATTTCGTCCGCCAATTGGGGAAGTTGGCCAGGGTCAAGGCCGCGGAGGTCCGACGGCGTTTGAACGGTATCTAGAAGCTCTGTGGATCGGGAATAAGGCGCGCGCGTCCTTTCTACGACGCCCTTTTTCAGGCGCTCCGATGGATAGCAAATTGCGCCAGTCTGCGCAAAAATTCCGCTTGCTCGGCAAACGGGTCCAGATGCTTGATCGCCTGATCGGTCAGAATGTCGGCCTGGGTCCGGGCACGGTTGGCCCCCAACAGCGAAACAAATGTTGCCTTGCCGGCGGCGGCGTCTTTTCCGACCGTTTTGCCCATTTTTTCGGCGGACCCTTCGGCGTCGAGCAAATCATCAATGATCTGAAAAGCCAGCCCCAAATCGTGGGCAAACGCGCGCAGCGCTTGGCGCAAATTCCGCGGCGCTCGCCCCAGAATTGCCCCGGATTCGCTGGAGAAGGCAATCAAAGAGCCTGTTTTCAACTGCTGCAGCCGGGTAATCGTCCCGATATCGGTAACCGCCTTTTGCAACTTCAGATCAATCATTTGGCCGCCGACCATGCCCTTGCCTCCCGAGGCATGGGCCAAAGCCCGCACAAGCTCCACCAGGACGGCGGGGTCCGAGTGAGTCTCCTCGTTGCACAGGGTCTCAAACGCCAAGGTCAGCAACGCGTCCCCAGCCAAAATCGCCGTGGCTTCGTCAAATTGGACATGGGACGACGGCTGGCCGCGCCGCACCGTATCGTCATCCATGGACGGCAGGTCGTCATGAACCAAGGAATAGGTGTGTACCATTTCCACCGCCGCCGCCACGCGCAGGGCTGAGCGCCGCGCTACCCTGAACAAATCCGCCGTGGCCAGCACCAAAATGGGCCGAAAACGCTTGCCCGGGGCCAGGGCGGCATAGCGCATGGCTTCGAAAATTTGGGCCTCGGGACCTTCGGGTTCCGGCAGCAAGTTGTCCAAAACTCCGTCGACATCAGCCACCGCGCCAGCCATGGCCGCGGTCAGGTCGTCAAGCTGTTCCTCCGACCCGGCGGTCAATCGCGCCGCCTCTAGCCCAGGTCCGCGGGTTGCGCGGACACCGAGCCATCCGGCGCCAATTCGATTTTTTCGACACGCTCCTTGGCGGTCTGCAGCTTGGCCTCGCAATGGCGCTTGAGCAGGGTGCCCCGGGTATAGGTTTCGATGGACTCCTCAAGGCTGACGTCACCGCTTTCCAGCCGTTCGACGATCTCTTCCAGACTTTCCAGCGCTTGCTCGAACGTCATTTTGTCGATGTCCGCGGGAATTTGGGTGGGGTCAGGTGATGCCATTCAACTCCTTCCGGGCCTTCAAGTGTAACGCTCGCCGATCCCTCGGAGCAAGAGTGTGGCCGGTCCGCCGCTAGCTAGTCGGCTTTACGCCTGATCAATAAGGTCCGGACTCCGTCGAGATGGTCCTGGGACAACAGTTCGTGGCCGGTGGCCTTGCAAAAGCTGCCAACGTCCAAGGCGCTGCGTTGATCCGTGGCCAGCAACCGCAAAACCTGACCCGGCTCCAATTCGCGCAGCGCAGCCTTCGCCCGTAACACGGGTAGGGGACTGGCAAGGTCCCGGGCGTCAAGTTCTTTGTCAAAGTCGGTCATGGCCGCATCTTCTTTTGGTCCGATGCTCCGCATCATCTGATATGACCTCAACGCAATCAATGCGGATGTGACAGGCGGCATTGTCGCGGCCTTCGCCTTTTCGCTAACATGACCTTTCGTCAACCGGAGGTTCGGGTTTGGGAAAGATAGCGGTCGTTTTGGCCGTCATGGCCGCCGTGGCGATTGGCATCATGGCGTATTCGGAACCTGACCCGTTCCCGGCGGTACCTTTGCCGGAACTTGGTGACGGCCCCATTACGCTGCGTGTCGTGCGTGCAATGAACCCGCGGTTCAATGCCCTTTCCGATGCCGAATTTGCTGATGTTTTGGTTCAGACCGCCGTGATGGTCCAAGACCATTTCGGCCTGGAAATGCGATTCGAGCGCGGCGAGAACTTTGCGATAGCCGAGTTGTTTGAACTCATTCCGGAGCCCGTGGAGGAAGTTGCCCTCTCGTTTCGTTACACGCTGTTGCCACCGGGCGTCGCGCCGCTGGAGCTTGTCGACAGTGTCGAGTCCCAAATTGAAAACGGTCGTAACTCCCCCGAGGACGTCGCCCGGTTTGTCCAGCCCTTGATTCCCAACGCTCAGGGATTGGAAATCGAGCAACTCGCGGGGGCAATCACACAGATTTGGTTGCACGATCTTCGCCGGTGGCGCAGCCACCGCGCCGAAGATGGCGACCGCGTGATCGACTCCGCAAACTACCACCAGATCGCCCTCTGGAGCGTTCTCGGGTATGGCGGCATCCCCTTCGACATCGTCATTACAAACCAATTGGTGGCGAGCGCTGAAACGTTTGGTTTCGCGCCGCACGCCGCGATGCGCGGTGGTTTGACAAATGGGTTCACCGGATTCAGCCGCTCGGGTACCTATGGGGCGTTCGCCATGGTCAGCACGTTTCCATTCGCCAACGACCTCGGCGATTTGCGCGATCTTGGTCCTGATCGAGTTTTCGATCCGCTCAACACGGCTGAATTTACGGCGTTGATTTTGGCCCATGAAATTGGGCACCTTCTGCTGCATCTTGGCCACCCTTGGACCAATGCAAGCTGCGCAATGTTTCCGGTCCTGCCGGGGAGAATGGGCGAATACAAGCGCACCGTTTCTCCCGAGGGATGTCCGCTTGGCTCGGAGCCCGCAATGACACCCGGCGCCATCCAAATTCAGTACAACCGGCATCTGCTACGCGAGATCGGCGGCTAACCTTCGGTTCCTCCGGGGCCAAGAGCGGGGCCCGACGTCAAGATTGACCCAGACGGTCGGAGCCCCGACCACACTCAGTCGAAGTCGCCGTAATCCGGGTACGTTTGTTCGTTCTGGGAGAGTTCACGGAAGTCTGCCTCGGCGATAGCCTGCTCAATTTCCTGGCGGGCGGCGTCTTCCTCGGCCTGCTCGGGTTCGTATTCTTCTTGGGCTTCCGCCAAGGCCCTGGCCACCGCTTCATCCTATAGCTGTTTGGCCTGATTCTCCGCCCGGGTCAGGTACCCAAGCCTGCGCCTCATTTGCGCTTCTGATTCCCGGCCGAGATCAACACGCTGTTGCTCGGCGCGAGCCCCAATCGCTAGAATGCCCCTCAGCAACCAGGGGTGGGGATGATGCGGAAAATGTTGGCCGGTTTGGCAGTATTGGCCGTTGCGGTGGCGATTGGCTTTTTCGCCATTCCGGAACCCGACCCGTTCCCGGTGGTTCCGCTGCCGGAACTTGGCGACGGCCCGATAACTCTAACCGTCGTGCGGGCCCTGAACCCTCGGTTCGACGCCTCGTCCGAGGACGAATTCGAAGCGGTTCTAGATCAAACCGCGCGGTTGGTCCGGGACCATTTCGGCCTGGAAGTGCGGTTCGAGCGGGGAGAGGACTATGGCATTTCGGATCTTTTCGACCTAATCCCCCCTGCCGCGGAGGAATTCGCCAAAAGCCAAATATACCCGTTGCCGCGTCCAAACCAAGACCCGAACCGATTGGCCGCGATGATTGAGGAATATCTGGACGTGCCGGAGATCGATGCCGACCTGTTGGCTGAGGAGGTGGCGATC
>JAKZSO010000200.1:0-8244 GCA_047517625.1 Alphaproteobacteria bacterium | reverse complement strand
CCGAATCAAGTTTTGATTAGTCAGCCAGACAGCGCCCTTGGACGGGAACGGCGCGGGCGGCGTCGGCGCGCGGAACGTGACAATCGGATGACGTAGCCAAGCTGACGTCGATCTGACCTCGGTACCCGGACTTGCCAGCGGAATTCAAAGGTCGGCGGTGGGGACCGTGCTCAAGGGGGCCGTACTCCAATTCCGCGGGACCGCCCGTTGGCGGCTCTCTAAAACCGATCAGATTCACGTGGCCGTTCCGGCCACGATCCGGTCTTTAAATTCCGATCAGATTCACGTCGCCGTTCCGGCCACGATCTGCTCTTTAAATTCCGATCAGATTCACGTCCGTTCCGGCCACGATCTGCTCTCAGAACCGGCGCAGCAGGCGGTCGATGTAATCCAGTTCGAACAGGGGCCGGGTGCGTTCCCCGGCGCGCCGGAACAGCTCTTCCAAAATATCCCGTGCCCGCTGCAAATCGGCTTCGTCCGGGACCTGAATGCGATTGCTGGTATCAGCCCCCAACCCGGGCAGCGGCCGCCCCAGCGGGTCCATGGCCGGCTGGGGTATTCGCCGCACATTTTGGCCGCCGGGCTCCTGGCTTGCCGCGCCAATAAACTGTTCCAACAGTTCCGCCGCCCCTTGGCGCAGTTGATTCAAGGCCTGGGTCTGGAGGTCGGCGGCTTGGCCTAATTCGCCGGCTTCCAGCGCCTGGCCAGCCCCGCGCATGGCTTGTTCGGCCCGGCCCAAGGCACCCGGAAGCTGGCCTTCGCCCATTAACTGCTCCAGGCCCTCTAGCAAATCCGCCAAGCCTTCGGTTACTTCACCCTGTTCCCCGGGTGCCGGCGCCTGATTCGGATCGCCAAAAGCGCCGCGCTGGGCTTGCTGGAATGTGCGGTCCAACAATTCCTGCTGATCCTGCATTAATTCACCAAGCTCGCGCATCGCCTGGGCAGCGGCGCCATCGCCTTCCCGGGGCACGTTGCCGGCCCGCAGATTTTCCAAAATCTCCTGAAGCTCGGCCAACAATTGTTGGGCGGCTTCGCGCGACCCAAGGCGGCTGAACTCCCGTGTTTCGGCCAGCATTTCATTCAGTGCTTCGCGATCAATCTGGCGCCCTTGGGGGTTTGGGGCGCCGGGCTCACCCTCGGCATTTTGCGGCCCCTGTTCCGCCAACGCCTGCAAATAGTCGTTCAGAGCCGCTTGCAGTTCGTCCATCAGGCGCTCGATTTCGTCGTCGTCGGCGCCGCGCTCCAGGGCATCCTGCAACGCCTGTTGGGCTTGGCGCAGGTCGCGCTCGGCCGGACCCAATTGGCCGTCTTCCAGGGCCAGAGCGGTATCCCAAAGCTGGTCGATGACTTCCGCCACCGCGGCTTCGGTGTCGTCATATTTCAGGCGGCTAATGGACGAGCGCAAGGAAAGGTAAATGCCGTAGTCTTCAATCTCTTCGGCCCGGCCGTCGGCGATGGCGTCCAAGGCAAAGGCCACCCGGTCCCGGGTATCGGAGTCGGCGGCCAGATCCCGGCGCTGTTCGATGACCGCCCGGGCAACGGGATTGCGGAATTCCCGCTGGGGCAGCAGCATTTCGATTTCCCGGGTTTCGCCTTGCTGCCCGGGCGCATCAATAGCCACCAAAGCGATGGCCACGGGCAAGCCCGCCCAGGGGTGCGGGGTCAGGTCAAACTCCCGGAAGCCGTCTAGGTCGGTCTGGTTGACACCAGCCAAGGGTACCTCGAAAGTCTCGACGGCGTTGTCGGTGTCCGTGCGGCGGATCCGTAGCCAAATGCGTTCCAGCCCGTAATCGTCGGTGGCGGTGTATTGGATGCCCATGGCGCCGCGCTCGTTGACCTCAATCCCGGCAAAAAATGCGATAGCCGGTGGGGTGTCCGGCACCAGCTGGATGTTCCAGCGTCCCAGGTCGGAGCGGTCCTGGATCACCGCGAATTCACCGCCAGTTTCCAGCACCCGTTCGATCTGGAAGTTGTCGGAATCGATCATTTCGAAGGCCATCCGCACCTCACCCCGCGCTAGCGCCGGCTGGCTATCGCCGCCGCGAACTTGGGCATGGAAAGTGCTCCCCGCCGACGCCCGGATGACCCCGGCCTGGGCCACGGCAACCCCCTTGCCCCCGGACGGCTGGGTCAGGAAGATGGGGGCGGTTCCGGTGTAGGCGGGCGGCGTAATCCAGGCCACCAGATCAAGCCCCGCGTCGCGGCCGCTGGAAAAGTCAGGGGTAAAGGCCCCGGCGAGGCGCCCCTGCCAGGTGGGTCCGGCGGCGGCAAAGCCAATGATCAAGACCAGCGCAAGCGCCGCCCGAATTCCGATGGGGTCGCGCCGGGCCAGGGTGTCCCGGGGGGCGGTGACCCGCAGTTTCGAAATCATCGCCCAGGCGCGGGCCTTGTGGGTGGACCACAGGGATTTTGTCGCCACGCCCGGGGCGCCCGACAGGTCGTCGATCAGGGTTTCCAGAGGCCGGTGCTGCACACCAGAGCCCCGCTCCAAGCGCCGGTGGGCGGCTTCTGGTTCAGGCCAGTGGAATTCTCGGGCGGCCGAGCGCAGCGCCCAAACCACGGCCCCGGCAAAAACCGCCAACACCAGCACATGGAGCCAACCCGGCAGCCAGGACAACAAATCGAACACCGCCAGCGCCAAAAACAGCGCAAGAATGGCGGTCAGCGGCCACAAAGCGGGCCACAGGCTCTCCCAGATCATTGCCGCCGCCGTCAGGCGAAGTTTGCGGACTAATCCGCGGCTGTCCGATTTCACCGTGTAACGATGCTCCTTATCGGTCCTCAATCCAAGGCGGCATTACATTGACCGCCAACAGTTCTTCGTAGGTCTGGCGCCGGCGGACAATTGCGAAATCCCCGGCGTTCACCATGACCTCTGGCGCCAACAATCGCGAATTATAGTTCGAGGCCATCACCGAACCATAGGCACCCGCACCGCGGATCGCCAGTAAATCGCCTGTGTTCACGGGCGCCAGGGGGTAGTCGAGGCGAAAGCGATCGGCGGTTTCACACACCGGCCCGACAATATCGGCGCTCTCGTTTGGCTCCGCAGTCTGAATCACTGGCACGATTTCATGGAGCGCATCGTACATCGCTGGCCTTGCCAAATCGTTCATGGCGGCGTCGACCACAACGATACGGCGGCCGCCGGCGGATTTCTGATGCACCACTTGGGTCACCAGAATCCCGGCATTGGCGGCGATGGCGCGGCCCGGCTCCAGCACCAACTCACAGCCCAGGCCGCCGAAAATGCGCCGGGCCAGATCACCATAGTCGGCCGGGCTCGGAGGTTCCTCCCCCGCATAAGGCACCCCCAGTCCGCCACCAAGATCGATGCGGCGAATATCGTGGCCGCTTGCCCGCAGTTCAGAAACGGCGCTGGCCACGGCACTAAACGCGGCCTCGAACGGCCCCAGCCGGATGATTTGCGAGCCGATATGGACGGCGATGCCAACCACATCGATCCCTGCCATGTCCGCGGCTGTGGCGTACACGTCCCGGGCCGGACTCCAGGCAATGCCAAATTTGTCGTGGGCGCGGCCGGTGGAAATTTTGTCGTGGGTGCCTGCATCCACATCCGGGTTGATGCGGATGGCGATCGTCGCGCGCAGTCCTTTTTCCCGGGCGGCGGCGTCCAGCGCCTGCAATTCAGACAAGGATTCCACATTGAATTGGCCGACGCTTCGGTCCAGCGCAAAAGCCATTTCCGAGGGTGTCTTGCCCACCCCCGAGAACACGACCTTGGCCGGGTCGATCCCAGCGGCCAGGGCCTGGCGGAGCTCACCTTCGGACACCACATCGGCGCCCGCGCCCACATCGGCCAAGCACCGCAGCACCGCCAAATTGGCGTTGGCTTTGACGGCAAAACAAATGGTCGACGGCACCCCATCGAACGCCGCCTCGAACGCCTTGTAATGGCGCTGTAGGGTTGCCGTGGAATAACAATAAAACGGCGTGCCGACTGCCGCCGAGATGTCGGCGACCGCCACGTCTTCGGCGAACAAGGCGCCGTCGCGGAATCTGAAGTGATCCATTTACCGGGCCTCGATCAGCGCTGCCTCGGGCGGCTCCAAATCGCCTTTGCGCCCACACCCGGACGCCAGCACGCTGACGGTCATCAGCGCCACGATCAGTAAACTCAGGCGGTTCATGGCGTCAGGCGCGTGCGCGCCAAAGCGGCCGCCGCCCGCACCCGGTCCGGGGCGGTGCCGCCGGGGCTGGTTCTAGAGGCCACGGACTCTTCGATGCCCAGCACCGAGAACACGTCCTCGGTGATTCCGAGCTCGATCGATTGCAAATCCGCCAGGGACAAATCCGCCAGGCCACTGCCGCGCTCCTCCGCCAACTTCACCACACGGCCGGTGACGGCATGGGCGTGGCGGAACGGCATGTTCAAAGTCCGCACCAACCAGTCGGCCAAATCGGTGGCGGTGAGAAAGCCGTCGTCGCAGGCAGCGCGCATGGCTTGGGTGTTCACCGTCATGCCAGCGATCATGCCGGTCATTGCGACGATACAAAGGTCAAGCTGCCCAGCGGCGGCGAACACCGGCTCTTTGTCTTCTTGCAGGTCCTTGGAATAGGCCAAGGGCAGGCCTTTGAGGACGATCATCAGGCCGTTCAGGGCGCCGATGATCCGCCCAGCCTTGCCCCGCACCAGCTCCGCCGCGTCGGGGTTGCGTTTTTGCGGCATGATCGACGAGCCGGTGGAAAACGCGTCATCTAGAGTGACAAAGCCGAACCTCGGGCTCGCCCACATCACCAATTCCTCCGCCAGCCGCGACAGATGGGTCGCGGCGATTGCCGCGGCAGCCAGGAATTCCAGGGCAAAATCCCGTGCTGATACGGCGTCCATGGAATTGGCCATGGGACCATCGAAGCCCAGGGCCGTGGCGGTCATGGCCGGATCGATGGGGAACGAAGTCCCGGCCAGCGCGGCGGCCCCCAACGGGCTTTCGTTCACCCTTGCCCGGCAATCGGCCAAGCGGCCCCGGTCCCGGCCCAGCATTTCCACGTAGGCCAGCAAATGGTGCCCCAGTGTAACGGCCTGGGCCGGCTGCATGTGCGTCAGGCCGGGCAGGACCGATGCCGCATGGGTCTGGGCCTGGTCGATCAGCGCCGATTGCAAAGCCCGAAGCGATGGGTCCAGACGGTCGATGGCGTCCCGCACCCAAAGACGGAAATCGGTGGCCACCTGGTCATTGCGTGACCGCGCTGTATGCAGTCTGGCGCCTGGGTCCGGGGCTAATTCGGTCAGCCTGGATTCGATATGCATGTGGATATCTTCCAGGGCCGGCGAATAGGCGAATTCCCCGGCTTCGATCTCCGCCTTGATGAAATCAAGTCCTTTCAAGATCGCGTTACAGTCGTTTTCTGAAAGGATTCCGACACTAGCTAGCATTGTACAGTGCGCGCGTGATCCGGCGATGTACTGGGCATACAACGCCTTATCGAAATCGATGGAGGCGTTCATTTGCTCCATCAGAGCGCCGGGTCCAGAGGCAAAGCGGCCACCCCACAGGGGGTTAGTGGCCGCGAATTTAGAGGGTTTCTTTTCGGTCATTGCTGGGCTTCCCAGAGGCTAAGTTTCGCGGATCGATTGTTACGCCTAGTTTTAGAGGTTGCATGGCTATTGAACCATCCACAATCAGGGCCCAATCACCGATGCGCGGCGTTGCCACAATCGCGATCATCGCCGCTGTCGTTTTGGCCGGGCTAGCCTCGGTCTTGTTCTCTGGCCGCGAGGCATCGGGGCCGAGTTCCAGTGCATTGGTTGAGGCGGCTTACCCGTTGGTCACCGGCCAGGTCCAGAACTTTATTCTGTATGACGCCCCTCTGGCGGCGCCAGAAATAGCCTTCGAGGACGTGAGAGGCCGGGCGTTGGACTTGGGCGATTTTCACGGTCAATATGTCTTGCTGAATTTTTGGGCTACCTGGTGCGGGCCTTGCGAGCGCGAAATGCCGTCCCTGGACCGGCTTCAGGCGGCGTTAGGCGGCAAGAATTTTCATGTGCTGGCGTTATCCGAGGACCGCACGGGCTTGGCTGACGTAAAAGATTTCTTCGTCGAACTCGAACTTGTCGACTTGGACATCTATATCGACGACACCGGGGCATCGTCCCGCAAGTTTGCCGTGGGCGGTCTGCCCGCCACGATGCTGCTGGACCCGGACGGCATGATCGTCGCCCGCATGATCGGACCGGCGGAATGGGATTCCCCCGAGGCCATCGCCTTCCTCGAGCATTTCTCCGCCCCCACTCTGGCTGCGGAGGCTGGGCCTCAATAATTCTCGTCGCCCCGCGGGCTTGACCCGGGGGTCCACCGTCCTAAAGTGGCCCGGAGCTTGAGCGCTGGGTTAAAAGCAATGCTGACAATTGAAATCAAGCGCGAAGAAGATGGCCGTTGGATCGCGGAAGTCCCTGACCTGCCGGGCGTCATGACCTATGGCGAAACCGCCGACGAAGCTCGACACAAGGCAGAAGCTCTCGCTCTGCGTGTCCTCGCCGACCGCCTAGAAAACGGCGAAAAAATTCCTGCCCTCGACGAGCTTTTCCGAGCCGCGTGAGTCAGTGGCCGAGTTGGCGGGCCCGCCGCGTTTTTGCTGCCTTGTCACGAAACGGTTGGGAAGTGAAACGCCAGTCGGGTTCGCACCGAGCTCTTGAAAGAAAAGGGTGGACCGATTTCGTCTTCGCTTTTCATGATGGCGACGAGACAGGGCCTAAAATGCGGTCCACGTTTTTGTTTGGTAGGCCGACGCATGGTTTCCCTCTTAATCTCTTTGACCCCCTCCCGAACCCTCCGCCTTTCAGGGAGAAGGGAACACTGCGCGAAGACCGCTGACGCTTTCCTCAAGCATTCCCCCCGATAGAGTTTTTTCCCGGCGCTGCCCCGTTAGAACGTAGACTTTGGCACCCAATTTAGGAGGTTGCCATGTGGATTCGATTGGCGACAGCAGTCTTTGCGGGCGCGGGGCTGGGTGCAGCAGTCTCGGCCCAGGAATTAGTGCAGGTGTTCGAGGTGAACCCCGTCGAGGGGGGCAGATCGTCGATCACGGTATCCGGCACACCGGTGTCGACTTGACGTTTCAGGTCGGTGAGCAAGTCATTTTGCCCATTGCCGTAACGGTGATTGGCATTGTCGAGCCTGTTGGAGATGGACCCCCGTGGAGTGGCCTGATCCTGCAAGGGCAAGGCCCCTGGACAGATTTTCATTTCCGATTGCTCGGACTTACGTCAACGCTGAACAATGGTGATTCTGTTCCTCCCGGAACATCGCTGGGAGATTTGCAGGATTCAGGGGCACTTTGGCCCGGAGTCCGACCGTACCTGCACGTCGAGCTGTACCACAGGGGCTTTAGGATCGATCCGAAATCCCAGATCGGTGTGATTTGGCCGGACCGTCCCTCAGAAAATCCCGGTGCGGGTGTGGACATGGACAACTGGCACCTCCATCGGCTGATCCAAGCGGGGGAACTAGCGCAGGACGAAGGGCGGCTGCGCGAAACTTTGGACATCTACGCCGAGGCGCTGCTGGTACTTGATTGGGAAACATCGAATCCTTTTCTTTTGCGATGGACGGCGGAGATTTTATCTGATTTGGGGGACTTTGAGCAGGCCGCTGAGGTTCAACAGCGGTATCTCGATCAACTTGAGATGGAGCTTTTCTATGCTGACGGAAACTTGCCCGATGTGGCGCTGGGTCCCATCGCCGCAGTGCAGTCGAGCCAAAGTCTTCTAATCTACATTGCCCACGGGACCGACAATCTGGGCGCATATTTGGCGGGGCAGCCGACAGTTATTTTCGACTAAGCAGAATTGGCAGCGGGCGATACCTGCGTTCCCCTTCCCGTCTCCTCCCCCTTTCGGGGAGAGGGGAACACATTTGGCAAGCGCTGGGGGCTACCGTACGGGTGTGGGCGGTTCGGTGGAATAGTCGTAAAAGCCGCGGCCGGATTTGCGGCCCAGCCGTCCGGCTTCCACGTACTTCACTAACAGCGGACAGGGCCGGTATTTCTGGTCGGCGAGGCCCTCGTACAACACCGTCATGTTGGCGAGGCAGATGTCGAGGCCGATGAAGTCCGCCAGCGCCAACGGCCCCATGGGATGGTGGGCGCCCAAGACCAAGGCGCTGTCGATGGCCTCCACGGTGCCGACGCCTTCGTGCAGGGCATAAACGGCCTCGTTGAGCATGGGCGCCAGAATGCGGTTGACCATGAAGCCCGGGAAATCCTGAGCCATCACCGCCGTCT
>JAKZSO010000199.1:0-16198 GCA_047517625.1 Alphaproteobacteria bacterium | reverse complement strand
GGGGTCATGGTCGCCGGTGGCTTGGCGGGGTCGACCCTTGGGGCCTGGCTGTTCCGCGCGCTGCGGGAACAGGGGCAAATCGAACTGGTTATCTCGATTTCGTTCGTCGTTTTCCTTGGCCTGATCGGCTCACTGATGCTGTGGGAAAGTGCCCGGGTGGTGCTGAAAACCGGCGCCGGAAAGAAACGCCGGCCCCGGCGCCATTATTGGGTTCACGGACTGCCGCTGAAAATGCGGTTCCACAAATCGGGCCTCTACATCAGCGCGCTACTGCCCCTGGGGATGGGATTTTTGGTGGGACTGTTGGCGTCCATCATGGGTGTCGGCGGCGGATTCTTTTTGATCCCGGCGATGATCTACGTTTTGGGCATGCCCACATCCGTGGTGGTGGGCACGTCGTTGTTTCAGATCTTGTTTGTCACCGCCAACGTTACAGTGCTGCATTCCGTCAACAACCAGACCGTGGACGTGTTGCTGGCGCTGATCTTGCTTTCCGGCGCCGTGGTCGGCGCCCGGTTCGGGACGGCTGTCGGTGCAAGATTAAAAGGCGAACAACTGCGCGCCCTGTTGGCGTTGCTGGTTTTGGGCATGGCGGCGCGAATGGCAGCGCGGTTGCTGTTGACGCCCCAGGATGTTTTCTCGGTGTCGCCGCTGGTGGGGGCGTGACCATGACCAGACCAGGCGTCTTAGTTTTTGCGGCAACTCTGATGCTGCCGTTTGCACCCGCCTCCGCCCAGCCCGTGGTGGCGGATCTGTCGTCGCACCGGGTCTCCATCACTTCCAGCTTTACCGGCGCGGACATTGTTTTGTTTGGCGTGCGCGAGGGCGGTGGCGACGTGATTGTTGTGGTGCGGGGCCCGCCCCAGGAGCGCCTTGTTCGCCAAAAACAGCGCGTCGCTGGGATTTGGGTAAACCGCAAGCAGATGATTTTTGGCAATGTCCCCGGATATTACGCGCTGGCGACCACCCGGCCCTTGGCCGAAATCACTGATCCTGGATTCTTGGTTGAAAACCAAATCGGCCCAGACCGCCTGGTGTTTGAGGTGGCCGACGGTTTGGATCCAACGGTTATTGAAGATTTTCAGGCAGCCTTGATCCGATCGCACCAGCGAAGTGGGCTGTACGCCGCCGGAGCGAGTCCGGTGGCCTATGTGGGCGGGACATTGTTCCGATCCGAATTCCATCTTCCGGGGGGGGCGCCGGTCGGCACCTATTCCGCGTCGGTGTATTTGCTGCGTGACGGCGAATTGGTGGGGTTTGACACCACGCCGTTGTTTGTGACCAAGGCGGGGGTGGGGCGGGCCGTTTACGACTATGCCCACGACCAGCCTGCTGCCTACGGGATTCTTGCCGTGCTTCTGGCGCTGATCGCGGGCTGGGCGTCGTCGCTGATTTACCGGCGGGCATGACCAGTGACCGGGGATTTTCGGTTATTCAGAAAACTTCTTTTTCAGGGTTTTCTTCAGACCTTTTTTGACTTTCCGCACAACATCCAAGTCGAAATCCACGCCTTCGTCATCGTCTTCGGTGTCGTGGTCATCTGACTCAGCATCGTCGTCACCTTCGTCGTAAACGACGTGGATGCGAACCTTTTTGCCCGAACCATCGACATCAATTTCCAGATCCGAAAGGGCTTCGATGATTTCGTCGGCGTCAGAGCCTTCCAACGAAAACGGATCGACTTCAATTCCTTTTGCCCGCAAGGCTTCACTGATTTTGTCCTTGGCTTCCTTTGGCATTAGTCCGCCAAGGCTGATGCCAGCGCGCAGCAGCTTCAACGGTACCTTGATGTTGACCCGTTCTTTGTGGCCGTCCTGGTCTTCGTCGACAATAATGCGCAGAAACCGGGGGTCGTGACCCCGATGGCGGCGATGGGATCTCCATTTCCGGCGCCTGGGTCCGCGACCTCGCTCCATACCGCCAAATTCGCCAAATCCCATCCCGGGATCGAAGCGAAACGAGGGGCCCGCGGTCGCGGGGCGCAGGGCATTGATCAGCTTTTCAGCTTCCTCGGCAGTGATCTTGCCGTCGCTCAGCATTGCCATGATTTGGGTGACTTCATCAGACATCGTCGGAATGCTCCCGCCAAATATTGATATCCTGGGTGCCGGACAGCGATACGCAATGGCATCCATGCATGTGGCCATGGCGCATTTCCGGCCCGGGGCCGCCCATCGTCTTGGAGATCCTTATTTCGCGCATTTTGCCGCCCCTGCCTTGGCCGCTCAGTGCTTCCAGCAGTTTGGCGGCTTCGTCGACGGTGATTTTGCCATCGGCGACCATTTCCAAAATTTGGCTCGCTTCGTCAGACATGTAATTTCCTTTGTGTGTTTGAGTTTCAGTTTGTCAGTGCCGCTTCGGCTTCGTCCACTGTGATTTCCCCGGCCCCCAGTTTTTGCAACACGTCGCCGCCGGATGTCGCCGGGGCAGTTCTCCGCATTTCCGAAAATTCGAGCTTCGAGGCGATCCGGTTCAGGCGGTTTTTGATGGTGGGGTAGCTGACGCCGAACCATTCTTCCATACGCTTTATAGAGCCGTGGCAACGCATGAACGCTGCGACAAAAACTTGATCGTCGGTGGTGAGCCTGGCCACGGGCGGCAAACGAAAATTGCCCTCGATAGCGATGTCGGACCTATCTAGGCGGACACGCTCGACCACCAAGTTCTGGCCGCCGGTCAGTTCAGTCAGTTGTTCCCAGTCGTCGGCCATGTTCGTTTTACCTTCTAAAAAGAAAATGAAAGGCGGCAGTGGGCAGCCACATTAGGGCTTGGTTTGACAGGCCAAACCGCGTTTCCAATTGGCTCCTTCTCCAGCCGTCGGCGAAATTGCCAATCGGCGCAGGCTGGGAAACGCCCGTCGGTTGGCTGGGTTCAACGTTTTGGTTGGGGTGTGCCATCATTCCTTCCCTCAAGTTCAAATGGCGCGGTCAATTGAATAACTTAATGTTCCTCCAATCGAAAATCAAGGAAATTAATTACTGTGGTCATATTTTCCAGTTTTCGCCATTTATCTGGTCAATGGGCCATCTGGCCGCGATCGGGTATGTTGCCGGAACACGAAAACGCCAGCGGAATTGATTCGAACAGGGCCCGCTGTATCCCTAGGTATCCATAAACAGAGCGGTAGAGCAGAGCGGGCCAAGATGTCTGGTATTGAATTGAGTTATTTTGCGGCGGCTGTCGCCGGTTTGGTGAGCTTTCTTTCGCCCTGTGTATTGCCCCTGGTTCCCGCCTACATCAGCTACGTCGCCGGCACCAATTTGGACGAATTGACCGCCGACGGGGAAATTGACCCCAACTTGACGGCGCGGGTGCTGTCGTCTTCGATCATTTTCGTACTGGGGTTCACAGTGGTTTTCGTCATGCTGGGAGCCTCGGCGTCCGCCGTTGGGGGCCTGATCATGGAATACCGGGTTGGCATCGGCCGGGTGGCGGGGGCCGTCATCGTAATTTTTGGCCTTCACTACATGGGCGCCTTCCGGCGGATAGGCCTGTTCAATTTCCTACAGCGCGACGTCCGGTTTCATGGTGAGACAAAGCAGCGGGGAATGTTGGGGTCTTTTCTGATTGGCATCGCCTTCGGCTTTGGCTGGACCCCGTGCATTGGACCAATCCTGGCAACAATTTTGACCATTGCGGCAACCGGCGACTCCCTTGGCTTTGGCGTATCGCTGTTGGCCGTCTATTCCCTGGGGCTAGGAATACCGTTTATCGCGGCGGCCTTTGCCGTGCGCCCGTTCATGGGATTCATGAAAAAGTCCCGCCGCCATCTGCACAAGGTCGAGCTCGGCACAGGTGCGGTTTTAGTGGGCACCGGGGCGCTGATCTTTTTTGATCAGTTTTCCCGGCTGGGTTTCTATTTGCTGGAAGTGTTCCCGGCGCTGGGGCTGATCGGCTAACGGCTTAGGCCGCCTCCCCCAAAATGAAAGCTTCGTCGACTTCGTCGATCTGATCCGGTTCGAGGAATTCTTCCGCGTATTTTCGGTATACACCGGTTTCGACGAACAGCCGGAATAAGTCGGGATCGATATGATCGGTCTCGTTCATCTTTTTCATAATGCCCAGAGATTCTGAAAGCGTCTTGGCCTTTTTGTAGGGCCGGTCGGCGGCGGTCAAGGCCTCAAAAATATCGGCGATGGCCACCATCCGGGCCGGGACCGACATCTCGTCACGCTTCAAACCCCTGGGGTATCCGGTGCCGTCCATTTTTTCGTGATGGCCACCGGCGTATTCCGGCACGCGTTTCAGGTTTTTCGGGAACGGCAGCTGTTCCAGCATGTCGATGGTGGCAACGATGTGGTCGTTGATGATGGTGCGTTCTTCTGGCGTCAGGGTTCCGCGGCTGATGGTCAGATTGTGGATCTCGTTTTCGTTCAATAGGTCTTCCAATTCTCCATCCGCGTCCCGCCATTGAAGTTTGGCGACCTGCTTCACTCGATCGACTTTGTCCTGGTCCATGTACTAGCCGCCAATGTTGGATTCCTCCAGAAAAGCCATGTCGTCGTCCAATTTTGCCAGGATGTCCTTCAAATCTTGATCCAGCGCAGCCGTATCGACGCCGGGCTGACCGCTCTTGCGCGCGTGATCCAGTTCGGCGTCCCGCTTCATCAAGGCGATCCGGGCGCGCACAAGCTTTATACGATCGAACTACCGTCTCCAGCTTTGTTGCCTTGTCCATGACGTACTCAGGAGTCGTTACCTTGCCGCAATCGTGCATCCACGCGGCGATGTTCAGCTCGTATCGCTGCTCCTCGCTTAAATCAAAGTCGCCGAATGGGCCGTCGTTGGCGCCGCAGGCTGCATCGGCCATCATCTCTGTGATCACTGGTACGCGCTGGCAGTGGCCGCCGGTATACGGGGATTTTCGGTCGATGGCGGTGGCGATCAAACGGATGAAAGATTCCAGCAAGTTCTTTTGGGCATCCGACAAAAGCTGGTTATCCAGGGCAATCGCAGCCTGGCTGGCCAACGCTTCCACCAATGGCTGGGAGTTCGGCGAAAAGGGCGTGACCGTCTCGGAGTCCGGTGTGCGGGCGTTAATCAATTGCAACACCCAGACGACATCGTTTTCGTAATTTTTCAAGGGGATGGTCAGGAACGATGTGGACCGATATCCGGCTTTCTTGTCAAATGCCTTGGCCCCGGAAAAATCGAAATCGTCGGTTTCATAAGCATCATCCGTGTTAACCAGTTCCCCAGTCAAGGCTACGTGGGTGGCAACAGAATGATGGTTGGGTTGGCCGGTGTCCGGATCATGGAGCAAAAGTGGGGGGAATGGGATTGCGTCTCCAGTAGTACCGCCCATGGCAATTTTCATGCTATCGTTCCGCATGATGGCGAACGTCAGGCGGTCGTCGTTTCGCAAGTACAGGGTGCCGCCGTCGGCGTTGTAAATCGCCTTTGCCTCGACAAGGATGATTTCCATTAGCGCGTCGTGATCCTTTTCCGCCGACAGCGCGATCCCGACATTGATCAGTCTTTTTAGGTCGCTCCCTTCGTTAACGCCGGTTTGAGGGGAATTCGTGTTCATCATGGGTGAGCTTCCTTTGGGTGCGCGTGCAGCAATCGGCTGGAAAACGAAATCTGGACCGTGACAATAAACGTGAGAATTCAGATGCCATCATACGCTAACCGGCAAAATCAAGGGTAAGCCAGTGACCGGCGATCAAATCTTCATTTTTTCGGTGTTGGGCGCGGCGTTGGTGCTGTTTGTGTGGGGGCGCTGGCGCTACGACTTGGTGGCAGTGCTGGCACTGTTGGCAGCGGTCGCGGGGGGCGTTGTGCCCACCGATCGGGCTTTTGACGGTTTCGCCCATCCCGCGGTGATTACCGTCGCCGCGGTTTTGATCCTAAGCCGGGCGCTACGGAATTCCGGGTTGGTGGACCTGGTTGCCAAGCCGATCGGTCGGATTTCCGGTCATCCGTACATGCATGTGCTGTCGCTGACCGGGCTGGTGGCGGTGTTGTCCGGGTTCATGAACAACGTCGGCGCCCTGGCGCTGGTCATGCCAATCGCCTTGAAAACCGCCCTGCAAAACAACCGCTCGCCGTCCATGGTGCTGATGCCTCTGGCGTTTGGCTCCATCCTTGGCGGCCTGATGACCATGATCGGGACTCCGCCGAATATCATTGTTGCATCGTATCGGGAGCAGATCCCTGGGGCGTCCGGGCCCTTTGGCATGTTCGATTTTTCACCGGTGGGCGCCGCCATCGCCCTTGTCGGCGTGGCGTTTGTGTCGCTGCTGGGCTGGCGGTTGATGCCCCATCGCGAAGGTCCGAGCGCCCGGGAACGGTTGTTCAAAATCGAGGAATACATGACCGAGGCCCGGATCACCAACGCCTCAACGGTCGTCGGCTTGTCGTTGCGGGAATTGGAAACGCTGGCCGAAGGCGAAGTGGCCGTTGCCGGCCTGATCCGCGGTGATGTTCGCAGGCTGGTGCCTTCAAAGCTGGAACATTTGCGGGTCGGCGACGTCGTCATCCTCCAGGTTGACCCGTCGAAATTGGCGTCTTTGATTAGCGAAACCAAGATGGAATTGGTCGGAGAAAAACAGTTGGACGCTGATGCGCTGAAATCCGACGAAGTGTCGCTCATCGAAGCAGTGGTTATGCCGGGGTCGGCCTTGGAGGGCCGGACCCCCTATGTGCTGCACACACACACCCAAGAGGTCGTTAATCTATTGGCGGTGGCCCGCCAGGACGAACCCATCCACGAGCGTTTGGAAGAAGTCCGGTTCCGGGTCGGCGACGTGCTGCTTTTGCAGGGGGACACTGAAACGCTGGCTGACGCGGTGACGGCGGTTGGCTGCTTACCGTTGGCTCAGCGCGGGCTGGAAAGCAGCCGCCCCAACCGGGTTGCCTTGGCCGTGGGCGTTTTCGCGCTGGCGCTTGCGCTGACGGCCTTGGGGGCAGTGCCGGCACCGGTCGCATTCGTGGGAGCGGCGGCGGGTATGGTTCTGCTCAATTTGGTCAGCCTGCGAGAAGTCTATGAAAGCATCGATTGGCCGGTGATCGTTTTGCTGGCGGCAATGATCCCGGTGGGGGAGGCGATGCAGACCACCGACGGTACCGGGTTGATCGCCCAAGCCGTGGTGGGCATGAACGCCACACTTCCGGCATGGGGGATATTGGTGCTGATTTTGGCCATCAGCATGGCCTTGACGTCGGTCATCAACAACGCGGCGACCGCGGTGGTCATGGCCCCGATCGCGGCTTCGGTGGCGGCCCAATTAGCGGTGAGCGCCGACCCATTTTTGATGGCCGTGGCGATCGGTGCGAGTTCGGCGTTCTTGACGCCGATTGGCCATCAGTCCAACACCCTGGTGCTGGGGCCAGGGGGTTACAAATTCGGCGACTACTGGCCCATGGGCCTGCCTCTACAGATCATAATTATCGCTGTGGCGGTGCCGCTCTTGCTGGTGACCTGGCCACTCTAAGGGCGGCAATCCGAAGCCAAAACAGTAACGCGCCGCAGCCGATTTCTAGAGGGGTGATGTCCCTTGATAGGTCATGACGGCGCAATACCGGCCAGCGGCCTGAATGGCCTGGCACCGGGCCTCCGCCTCGGCTTCTGACGACAGGGGCCCCGCTTTCAGGCGCACGAACTGCCCGTCGTCGCTGTTAAACGTGCTGGTGCCTGGGCGCAAATCAGACAATTGCCCAGGGACCGCGGCGACAAGCTCGTTCCATCCAATGATGGCGTTTTCCCGCAACCGGTACGAAGCCAAGTGCAAGGCAAATTGTCCGGTCATGGGGGCGGCGGCGGCCATAGCGGGTGGCGCATCGGGAGCCAGCCCCCGAGCAGGCGCTGGCGTGAGTTCGGGAACACCGCCGTCGCCAACCGGAACCAACGGTACCGGTGCTCCGGCAGCCTGCTGCTGAACGGGTACCCCGGCGGGAGCCGCGGGGGCAACTGGCGGGGCGGCCCGGCAGCCGGTGCCTCCACCGGCTCCGCGATGGGCGGCTGGTCGGCAACAATGATCTCAACCGGCGTCGGCTGGTATCCTGGGCGCAACGTCTCGTCCTCGGCGGGAAGGCCTTCAGCAATGTCGATGCCCGGAATGATCGAAATCGCGCGCTGAAAACCGTTGCTCGCAGCCGGTCAGCACAAACATTGCCGCCGCCAGCGATGGAACAACGCGGCGGAGAGGGTTTTTCTGGCTGTCCGGGGAAAACCGCCCATCAGCCGCTTCCACGGTGGGGCGATCACTATACCTGCGGATCACGGGTGGATCAGGCACAACATCTAGTATGGTCTAAGGGATCAGCAACTTCAAGCGCCCATGGTAGCGGCAAAATCCGGCAAAATGGTGCCGAACCCGGCGCTTGGCTCAGGATTCGCCGGTATGCTAGGGTATCAGCGGCTTTTGGGGGATTGGGAGGCAGTGCGTGTCTTCTAGACAAGAGTGCGGGGATAGCGGGGCCGGACCGCGCCTACTGGCGGCGTCGCTCGCCCTATGTTTGGGCGTCGTATTTTCGGCTCCAGCCTTTGCCGAACCGGTGACCCCAAGGACGATCATCGAAGTCCCCGGATACCCATGGAGCGCGGTGGGGACCGTCAATTTCGAAGGCGACCTGGCCCTATTGCACCGGCGCAGCGTAATTGCTCCGGACAAGGCCGTCACCGCCGCCCACTGCCTGTGGAATGATGCCACGAACGGGTGGCGGCCGGTGGAAACCATGCATTTTGTTGCTGCATACCAGCGCGGAACCTATTTGGCGCAATCCAGGGTGATTTCGATTTCACTGGTTGGCGATTGGGCCGGGGCAGGGGATTGGTCGAACGACCTGGCGATTTTGCACCTTGCCAAGCCCATCGGCGACATCGCTGGATTTGTCCCCGTCGGCGCTTTGCCAGAGGGGGTCAGCAAGGCGGTCAAGGCCGGGTACCGGGCCGACGCCCCCCATGTGCTGTCCGTGGACCATGGCTGTCCCATTACCGCCGTGAAAAACGCCACCGACGGATTGGCGGGCTCTCGTCTTGCAGTTCATGGCTGCGCTGCAGCCATGGGCGATTCCGGCGCGCCCATGTTGTCCCAACAACAAGATGGCAGATTTGTCCTGGTGGCAATCCACGTGGCATCGGCCCAGGGCCAAGCCACGCCCATAGGATTGGCTGTACCGACGGCACGTCTGATGGGTCGAGTCCTGGTTCCAAGCCTCGAAGCGGGCAACTGAATTGACGAAGCGCGATCAGGAAGGCGTTTATTGTGTCACCGGCTGTCGGTGTCGCGCGGCGGTGTTTTTTTGATGCGCGCTTTGAACCATTTAACAAGATCCTCAAATGATTGGCCGTTCACGGTGTCCAGAATCGCATTTTCGAAAGCATCTTCTAAGGATTCATCATCTGGAGCTTTTCGAAGCGTATAACCGCTCTTCCTCAGCAGGAGAATCGTCAATATCAATGCAGTCCGCTTGTTGCCATCCGCAAAACCATGATTTGTTGCGACCGACTGGGTTAGCGCGGCGGTTTTTTTTCGATAGAGCGGTAGTAGCGGTTATAGGGACGGGCTATGGCGGATTTGATTAATCCCTCATTGAGAACGCCATCCAGCCCACCAAATTGAAGTGCCAAGTCAAGGGCGCGCAGCGCGTCCCTAAACGTTATTTGGTAGTGCCGCCTACCGATCGGCAAGCCTTTTCAAAGATTTGCTGTACGACCGGACGGCGCCGTTCATTGTCTTGCCGGATTCCCATCTGCGGGCGGCTTCCCGGGTCGTCGCCCGTCCTACTTGGTCGATGTGGCCTGACGGCCAGCGTCGCTGATGTTCCCTTTCGCGGCGGTCCAAATCGTTAGTTATTCCGCTATGAACAACTTTGTTGCCCACCTTGAAGTCATACTTTCTAGTATCGCGATCGCTAGCCATAGCGGGGACGGCCTTAACAACAATTCGAGGTTCAAAAGATCGGGGAATCTTGAACCGGGATTCCAATGGACTTTAGCCCACGATCAGTTTGGGTTGCGAGTTTGCGGTGCGGTCCCCAAAGATGGCATGCACCCATCACAAAATCCAGTACGACACCGCTTTGCCGCCTCCAAAATGACTCAGGGATTTACGGCATTTGACTGCCCCGACCATAAATCAACAGCGAAGGAGTGTGTCAGTCTTATGCCGGAGATTCTGCATGTTCCTGCGCAGTTCTGCATAATCCTGCGTTTTGAATTCTGGCAGGGCCCTTTGGGGCAAGAATCCCATGAAAAACTGGTGCCCACAGAAAGAATCGAACTTTCGACCTCCCCCTTACCAAGGGGGTGCTCTACCGCTGAGCTATGTGGGCGTCAGAGGTTGGGAAACTCGGCCGGACCTTGCCAAAAAGAGCATAGCAGTGCAAGACCGGCATATGGCCAAAGGCGGCGGAAAAAGCGGAACGGAGAAGCGTTCGGCGACGGGGCCGTCTGAGCGCCAATCCCGCCAATCTGCGGCATTAAGAGAGAACTTGCGCCGGCGCAAGCAACAAAGCCGCCAGCGGAGCGACACGGGCGGCGCAGCGGTCGCGCCCAAGAAAATCCGCCCATCCTAGGGCGGGTAGGTTACAACGGCGGGCTCAATCAGCGGCACCGGACACCAATCTAAATGGACCGAATTCGAATTCGCGGTGGGGCCAGGCTCCAGGGCACAATCCCAATCAGCGGCGCCAAAAATGCGGCGTTGCCGTTGATGGCCGCCAGCCTGCTCACGGATCAGCCCCTTACGTTGTCAAACGTCCCGGGGTTGGTGGACATCAAGACCATGGCGGATCTGCTGGCCGCTCACGGTGTCACTATCGCCAAAACAGACGATGCGGCGCTCACCCTGACGGCGGCCAACGTCACCAACACCACCGCGGACTACGAATTGGTCCGGCGCATGCGGGCTTCGGTGCTCGTGCTGGGGCCACTTCTGGCGCGCTTCGGTCAGGCCAGGGTTTCCTTACCCGGCGGCTGCGCCATCGGCACCCGCCCCGTGGATCTGCATCTGGCCGGCCTTCAGGCTCTGGGGGCGCGCATCGACATCGTCGATGGCTATGTGGAGGCCCAAGTCCCCAACGGGCTGACCGGAACCCACATTGCCCTGGCCAAGGTTTCGGTTGGGGCGACCGAAAATTTGCTGATGGCCGCGGCCCTCGCCAACGGCGAATCAATCCTGGACAACGCGGCGACTGAGCCCGAGATTGTTGATCTGGGCCAATGCCTGATCCTCATGGGTGCTGAAATTGACGGCCTGGGAAAAAGCCGCATCGTAATCCAGGGCAAAGACCGCCTGTCGGGCGCGGATTACACAGTGCTGCCGGACCGAATCGAGGCCGGGACGTTTGCCATGGCGGCCGCGGCGACCGGGGGCGACCTCACCTTGGTGGGGCCTGAGCCTGAATTGTTGGGGGCCACCGCGGATGCCTTGGGCAAGTCAGGGGTCAAAGTGAATGCCGGCGATGGTGGGATCAAGGTTCGCCGGGACCGCCCACTAACTGCAGTGAACATTGCCACCGCGCCTTATCCCGGGTTCGCCACGGATATGCAGGCCCAAATGATGGCGCTGTTGGCGACGGCAGATGGCACCTCATCGATTACCGAAACGATTTTTGAAAACCGGTTTATGCATGTGCCGGAGCTTCAGCGCATGGGGGCGGACATATCGGTCGATGGCAACCGCGCCGAAGTGCGCGGGGTCAAAGCGTTAAAGGGTGCCCAGGTCATGGCCACCGACCTGCGGGCTTCCGTGTCGCTGGTGGTTGCTGGGTTGATCGCCGAGGGCTAGACCGTGGTAAACCGGGTGTATCACTTGGATCGAGGTTATGAACGACTCGTGGAGAAGTTGGCGGCCGTCGGCGCCGAGATCGAACGGATCCCCGGCTGAGGCGGGCGTTGGACGGTTGCGCGTATGACTGACGGACCGGTTAAGCTCAGCGCCGAGGATATCGCCGACCTGACGGTAATTTCGGCGTGCCTACAGGATGCCATCGCCCGGGGCGCTGAGTTTGTATACCAGTCCAAGCACCGCCGATTTGCCGCGACCTTCAGCCGCTTCATGTGGGAAACCCCGGCCAAGGGCGGGCGTATCGCCAATCGCCGGATCCTCTCCGGCATCCATTTCGACAGCGTTCTGGGGGTGCGGTTTCGCGGCATTAAGCGGGACCCGGACGAGGTGCTGGAATTGCTGTCACTTATCGGCGAACAGGGGGCGGACGGATCGGCGATGATCGTGATGGAATTCGCCGGTGGCGGTGCTATTCGGCTTGAGGTCGAATGCGTCGCCTGCTACCTCAGCGACTTTGGAAAACCGTGGCGCGCCAGTCGGCGCCCCGACCATGATCTAGACGCCGAATAGGCTGTAGGCGACGACGATGGATTCAACTCTTGAAGAAGGCACGTTGATTCTGGCGCTGCCCAAGGGCCGCATCTTGGCCGAGGTCATGCCGGTGGTGCGCCGGGCGGGGATCGAACCGGAAGCAGACTTCGACGATCAGGGATCAAGACGGTTGTTGTTCAACACCAATGTCGACACGGTGAAGATCATTCGCGTGCGCAGTTTTGACGTCGCGACGTTCGTAGCATTCGGTGCCGCCCACTTTGGGGTCGCGGGCGATGATGTGTTGATGGAATTCGATTACCCGGAAATTTATGTACCGTTGGACCTGGATGTTGGTCACTGCCGCTTGGTGGTGGCGGAACCGAAAGAAATGATGGAATCCGACGATCCGTCCCGGTGGTCCCATGTTCGGGTTGCGACGAAGTACCCCGGGATCACGCGCAGATATTTTGCGGCGCGCGGAGTCCAGGCCGAATGCATTGTGTTGAGCGGCGCCATGGAGTTGGCGCCAAATTTGGGGCTTTGCCGCCGGATCGTTGATTTGGTTTCCACCGGCGATACCCTGCGGGCCAACGGCCTAGTGGAGGTGGAGCAGATTGCTCAAATCACATCGCGCCTGGCGGTGAACCGCGCGGCTCTGAAAACCCGGCCCGAGGAAATAAGCTCCTGGATCGAGAAATTCCGCGAGGCCGTCAGTGCCAACTAGGCTCGATACAAGCAGCCGAGACTTTGCCGGTGAATTTGGCGCCCTTATAGCCGCCAAGCGGGAGACGGCGGCGAGGGTCGACGAATCAGTTTCCGGAATCATAGGCGCTGTTCGCAGAGACGGCGATACGGCGGTGTTGGATTTCACCCGTGAATTCGATGGATTGGATCTTAAGCCCTCGGAGATGCGGGTCGGCGGCCAAGAATTCGTGGCGGCTGAGCAGTCAGTACCGGCGGAGCAGCGAGAAGCCCTAGCCGCCGCCGCCGCCCGCATTACGGCCTACCACCGGCGCCAAATGCCAGCGGGGGATCAATACACTGACGAAACCGGGGTCCAGTTGGGCTACCGCTGGACCGCCATCCAATCCGTTGGCGTGTATACGCCAGGAGGCAAAGCAGCCTATCCGTCGTCGGTGCTGATGACCGCGATTCCGGCCATGGTGGCGGGCGTCGATCGGTTGGTGATGGTTGTGCCGGCCCCGGGGGGTGGTTTGAATCCGTTGGTTCTTCTTGCCGCAAAAGAGGCTGGAATTGAAGATGTGTACAAAATTGGCGGCGCTCAGGCGGTAGCAGCCCTGGCGTATGGCACCCAAACAATCGCCGCCGTCGACAAAATCGCCGGTCCCGGCAACGCCTATGTGGCTGCGGCAAAGCGCCAGGTTTTTGGAGTCACAGGGATCGATATGGAAGCCGGACCGTCGGAAATCTTGATTGTCGCCGACCGCCAAAACGATCCCGGTTGGATCGCGACCGATTTGCTGGCCCAGGCCGAGCACGACGAGGCTGCCCAGGCAATCCTAATCACCGACGACGGGGCTTTTGCCGACTCAGTCACGGCATCCGTGAAGACCGTGTTGGCGGGACTGGGTCGGAAGGCCATTGCCGGTGCGAGCTGGCGCGACCACGGAGTGGTCATAGTGGTCGGGGATTTGAACGAGGCCCCGGACTTGATCGATCGCTTTGCGCCGGAGCATTTGGAATTGGCGGTGTCTAATCCGGAGGGGCTTGCGGCAAAGGTTCACAATGCCGGGGCGATTTTTCTCGGCCGGTTCACGCCGGAAGCGATCGGCGATTACGTCGCCGGACCCAGTCATGTTTTGCCTACGGGTCGCAGCGCGCGCTATGCCTCAGGCCTGTCGGTTTTCGATTTCTTGAAGCGAACGTCCATTGTCCGGTGCGATGAGGCCAGCATCCGCGCCGTGGGCCCCCAAGCGGTGACCTTGGCGGAGGCAGAAGGCCTCGGCGCCCATGCCCGGTCGGTGAAGCTCCGGCTGGGGACTGCCGATGGCGGCTAGACTACACAGAAAAAATGACCGCCGACCAGCGCCTGCAGGAGATCAAACTTGATGAACGGACGTTGATCCGCCGCAGCCCAGATGTGGAGCAAGAACGCAAGGTCGCCATATACGACCTGTTGCAGGACAACGTGTTTGCACCTGCCGGCGATGCGGCGGGGCCGTTTAATTTGCATCTGTCTATCGAGGACAACCGTCTGATTTTTGACATCCGGGCGATTGACGGCGGGCCGATCCATGTTTTTGTCCTGGCGCTTGGGCCGTTCCGCAGAATCATCAAAGAATATTTGATGGTTTGCGACAGCTATTACGATGCCATCAAAACCGCAAGCGCTGTCAAAATCGAAACGATCGATATGGGCCGCCGGGGCTTGCACACCGAAGCTTCGGAACTGCTGATCCAGCGGCTGACCGGCAAGGTCGGGATCGATCTGGAAACCTCGCGCCGGCTTTTCACGTTGATCTGCGTGCTTCATATCCGTGGCTAGCGCGATGGATCGCCGGCCTAGTTCGGTCTTGTTTGCGTGCGACCACAATGCTGTGCGCTCGCCCATGGCCGAAGGCATCATGACGCATTACTTCGGTCACACCGTCTTTGTGGATTCCGTTGGCATCCGGTCGGGGGAGCTGGAGCCGTTCGCGGTCGCGGCAATGGCCGAGGTCGGCATCGACATCTCGGCCCATGTGCCTAAACGCTTTGATCAGCTTCAGGACACGTCGTTCGACATCATCGTCTCGCTGTCACCGGGGGCTCAGCATACGGCCGTTGAGCTGACCCGAACGATGGCCTGCGATCTTCTGTACTGGCAAACCTTCGACGCAACGGCCGTGCGCGGCAGCAGGGAAGGGCGTCTTGACGCCTACCGCCAGGCCAGGGATTCCCTCGGGCTGAAGATTTTGCATGCCTTTGGCCTGGATGATGACCTGGCGCCGCTGGCGATGTCAGGTATTCCTTGATTTCCGCCCACTTCCGGCCAATATTGCCCGCGCGAGCAACACGCGCCGGAGAGGTTTTTATGGCTAAAGAGGAGCTCCTTGAGTTCCCAGGGACTGTTTTGCAGCTGCTGCCGAACGCAATGTTTCGGGTGAAGCTTGAAAACGACCACGAGGTGGTCGCGCATACGGCGGGAAAAATGCGCAAACACCGCATCCGGGTTCTTGCAGGCGACAGCGTGCTGGTTGAAATGACACCATACGACCTCACCAAAGGCCGCATTACTTTCCGATACAAATAGCCGCCGCCAGGCCACGGTCGGGCCAAGACGGCTCGATGGGGCTATTCCGCGGGCTCTTTGGCGTCGGCGAAGACCGGGGCGTCGGCTTCCTCGTCAGACCCGATCCGGCGGTAAATGAATTCCGGCGCTTCCTTCGCCGCTTCCTTCATGGCCAAGCCAAAGGTTTCTTCGTGCAACGGCGACAGCTCGCACGCCGGGTCGGTCGCGCCGGCGTCCCCGGCCAGGGCAAAAGCCTGGCACCGGCAGCCGCCCCAGTCCAGTTCCTTACGGTCGCAGCTCTGGCAGGGTTCGGGCATCCAGGCCGTGCCCCGGTATTTCTGGAACGCGGGAGAATTTTCCCAAATCCAAGACAGGCTGTGGTCCTGGACAGAATCAAAGTCCAAGCCCGGAATACTTTCAGCGGCGTGACAGGGCAATGCCTTGCCGGCCGGGTTGACGTTCATGAACCGCCGTCCCCAGCCACCCATGCAGGTTTTCGGGCGTTTGGCGTAGTAATCCGGGACCACATAATCAATGGCCAGGATGCCCTTCAAGCGCACCCGGGCTTCCTCGACGATCTTGGTGGTGGCGCCCAGTTGGTCGTACGTGGGGATGAATGCCGCGCGGTTTTTCAGCGCCCAGCCATAATATTGGACCGGGGCGACTTCCAAGCGTTCTGCGTCAAGCTCCACTGCCA
>JAKZSO010000198.1:0-5827 GCA_047517625.1 Alphaproteobacteria bacterium | reverse complement strand
GCCTTGATGCGCGAGCCGCCCATGGCCGATACGGAAATATGGGGGAATCGGCCCTGGCCAGCGCCGAGCAGTATCTGGCCTTGGGGATGGTTCGGGATACGCTGCGGTTTGCCGATCAGGCGCTCAATCGATTGGCGCGGGGCTCCCCGGGCTGGCTCCGGGCCCAAGACATCCACCGCGCCGCCGAAGCGCTGTAGGCCGCGCGGGGCTAGAACCGGTCGCCCCAATAGGACGAAAATTTATTGGCGGCTTCCGGGTCGATCTCCCACCCGCACAATGGGGCGTCCCAATCGGCATCCGTGGACTGAACCAAATATTCCCAGACCGGATGCGTGCGAATATCTCGGTTGAAATGGGCCCGAAACGCTGCTTCATCTGGAATCTCCGGCGGCCAAGCAAGCGCTTCCAACTTGCACGCTTGGTCTTTGTTGCTAGAAAATATCAGGCCCAGCATGGTTCCCCATAGATCGCTGTTCCAGGTCGGCAGATCGGTGCTCCAAATGCTATTTATCCGGATATCTATTGACTTGGCGACCAGTCCCCGTTCGGCCATGGGCGGCTCGCGCATCAAGGCGATGTTGGGAATCCAAGTGTCCGCTTCAACATCAAACTTGTTGATGACCGGCACCCCAACCGACCCAGCACCCGGGGCGTGCCAATATTTGAATGGCCCGTATAAATAGCGGCGCACTTCCAGGTCCGGCTCATCGTCAAGATTTACGAAGTCCACCCCTCCCTCTCCACCGTCAAGCTGGTCAATGATCCTGGGGTTTTCCCCAATTTCGAGCATCCAATAGCTGTAGCAACATTGGCCACCCGTGTGGTCCCGGACAACGACATTTGGCAGCCCATTTCCGGTCATATCGATTGCGCCAGATGGATCGGATTTGAGATAGGCCTTTTCCATTTCCTGAGACAGCAGGACCTCGCCATCGCGCCGAACCAAAAGATAACTCCAAATGGAATTTTCCCAGGCAAACAGCTCGGCCGTTGTTTCGCCAACGGTGAGAATTGTCTTCTCCAGGTTTCGGCGTTCGATGGTGATTTCGCCCTGGCCCGCCACCAGAGCGGTGGCAGGATCGCCACACAGCAAACCTTCGAGTGGGTTCCCGTTCATCGCGGAAATTTCCGACCAATAGGGTCCAGACCGCAGGTGGCCCTCAAACTCTACTAGGAAGGTCTCGGCCCCTGGGAAGTCAGGTGGCCACGCGATCGCGTAGAAAATGCAGGCTTGGGGCAGATTGCCCTCGTAGATTTCCCGGAGCATGATTTCCCACAAGTCGGCGAACCATGGATTGTTGTCCCGCGCCCCCCACAGAGGATGCGAAGACACTCGGCCCGCTTGTGCGCCGAGATATTCGTTCGAACCGGGTCGATCTCGCATCAAATCACCGTTGGGGAGAAACGATTTCGTCTCCGGGTCAAACTTCAAATAAACAGTGGGGGTCGGGGATTCCTGTTCCGGGGCCCGCCAGCCAACGAAATGCCAATCCCTCAAAGTGAGCTCAAGGTCTGGCCCGTGATCCCGGTTCCAAAACGCCACAGCTGCACCGATCCCGGTGTCGACGGTGGTGAGCAACCCGGCACCATCGGAAAAATCAATGAAGTGGTATTCGTAGCAACACGCGCCGTCAGCTGGCTGATCTAGGACCACAAGATTGAGAGCGCCGTCGCCGGTAACGTCGATCAAGCCATCATCAAACGGGTCCACCCGGGGGTTGGCCAAATCCAACGTCAGAAGAACGTCGCCGCCACGCAAAATTTGCACAGGCGCCAAGCCGCCCCCTTCGGCTTGATGAACTCGAACGGTCACATCGTTAAAAATACTGTCTTCAAATCCAGTGTCGTGGGGGCGGACGGGCAGCGCGAGCGCCAGGAATCCCAGAACGATGATGCAGTCAATCAAGAAGGATGAAAATCGAAGATACATGGAACGGCCTTTTATCGCCGGGGCAGCGTTTTGGGGTCGGTGAAATCGGCAGCGGCCATCGACCCGCAAACGGGGTCGTCTGGCCCCTGGCCGTTGAAAGCCGCCACGTCGGCCCAGTAGTCCGACGCCTTCATGCGACCAACGAACGGGTCGAGGAAATCAAAGGGATTTTCGTGGCCTTCCTTGTGGACCGGCCACGCTAGGTCAAAGAATTCGCATGCCAGGTCCAACTGGCCGGCGTAAATCATGTCCACCATCGCCGCCACCAGACGTGTATTCCACGAGTTGTACGAAAAGTTCTGCTCGTTTTGCCAAATGATCGCGGCCTCGGCGTCGGCGGTCTCGCGATCCCAGGCTGATCGTTTTCGCAATTCCAATGCAGTTCGAAAAAATCCTGTCTGTGGATCGAATTTTTGGAAGATCACCGGCATTGGAGAATGCTTCAGATCTCGGTGCCAGCCGGCGAAAATTGAATCGTGAAACATAACCTCCAGGGCGGGATCATCATCGAAATTGAAAAACTGTGCATCAGAAACCCCAGCGTTGAATTGTCCGACTAAACCCACTTCGCCTTCTACTTGGAACACAAGATATTTGTGGCAACACAAACCATCAGGGGTGCGGTCCAAAACCAACAGGTCCAGGTACCCGTTGCCAGTAATGTCCACCGGCCCGCTACGAAACGGATCGATCAGCGGGTTTTCTAACCCAGATAATTTAAACGTTGATCCGCCGCCCACACTTATTTCCACGTCACTGCGCTAGGCTCCGCGCCCGTTCTCCTGATCTATCGAGTATTGCGAGACCACGATCTCCAAGGTGTCATATTCATGGTGGGTGACCATTGTCCCCTGGGCCCCGCAAACCGATGCGTCCTCGGCAACGCGGTTGTGCGCAGCCACCTGGGGCCAATATCGGCTGGACTTCAAATAGTCATCGAATTGAACCCGGAATTCGTGCTGATCTGGATTGTCTTGGGGCCAGGCGACGGACAAGAACCAGCACGCCTGATTCAGATTACCCTGGGAGATCAGAACCAACATGTAATCCAACAGATCCCATTGATCCTCTGTTGGGCCAAAATATTTGTCCTCTGAAATGGGCTTTGCCATTCGGGTCAATTTCGTCACATGGCGCGGAAAGTCGTGAACCATTTCGTCACTGACCCAATCGAAGCCGTATGCATATTCATTAATAAAAACCGTTGAGCCATCCTGGGCCCGGACGGGCACAACATAGGCCACTACCGTTAGGAGGACGGCGGAGGCTATCAACAAAAGAATGTCTCGGAAATTCATGGCGCGCTTCCCCACTTGCCGTGAACGTCTTAACGTCAAATTTGGCGGGAAAATGCCTGGAACGTATGGCAGAAATGTGGCGCGGACGAGGTGAAACCGGCGCCTTCGGCGGTCCGCAGGGCTCAAAACATGGTCGTGAGGCGGACCAGCCAGAGTGGCATTGTGTCCACCAATACCGCTTCCAGCGCCCGGTCCCACCCGGTGAGAATCATGGCCCCCACCAGCAACAGCGCGCCGCCCATGACCGGCTTCGCCCATTTCGCGATGTTGCGCATGCGGTCCCGGCGGCCGCCGATCGCCGAGCGCGAGCCGTAGGCCAGGGCCAGCAGAGGTATGGAGACGCCGATGCCAAACACCACCATGATCGAGGCGGAGCGGGCGATGTTGTCGGCCTGGGCCGCCATACCCACCGCCGCGCCCAAGGTCGGGCCGGTGCAGGGCACCCAGACGATGCCCAATAGACCGCCCAGCAGGAACTGCCCCACTAAGCCTTCCGCCGGCATGCGCTGGGAAAGTGCGGCGGCACCCCCGGTCATGGGCGTCACCAACCGGGTGAACGCGGTCTGGGCTTGGGGCACCACCATGATGAACCCGGCCAGTGCCAAAATGACTGCCGCCGTCAGGCGAACGAAATCCGTGTTGATGCGAAAGGCGAAGCCAATGTAAGTGAGGCCAACGCCAAACAACGTAAAGGTCACCACCAAGCCGGCGGTAAACGCCACCGGCCCAAAGCGGCTGTCGCGCAGAGCGGTGGCGAGGACGATCGGCAGCAGCGGCAAAACGCAGGGGTTCAACACCGTCACGCCCCCGGCCAGGATGCTCAGGCCATAGGCTCCCATGGGCCGCCGTTACAGGAAACTCAGGTCGTGTGTGTGGGGACCGGCTCTAAAGCCCGAGCCAGGCCAGATCGAGGATTTCTTCGACGCGGAAAATGGCGTACGCCCGGGCGACCTCTTCTGCGCCGCTGTAGACAATGACCCACGAGCGGTCGAACACGTTCAGTTCGATCATCATATCCCGCTGGGTGTCGTAATCCATTTTGAAGAACACCACGCCCGCCAAGGAATCGTCAGCCCGCGCGGCCTCCAGGGCCGGTTCCATGGCCCGGCAGGTGCTGCACCAATCGGCGTGGGTCGCGATCATGATGGTCTTGCCCTCGGCTTGGGCCGCCTGAAACGCCTCGCGGGTGAATTCCGGCCAATCCAGCGCCTGGGCGCTGAAAGGGCTGAGAACTGCAAACCCAATCACCCCAGCGGCGAACGCCGCCTTGATCCGTCCAATCATGATCGTCTCCTATCCACAGCTACTAATCCCTTATAGCGGAAGCGCGCCTTACGGCCAGAATCAAACCTTTGTGTTGTTCTGAGCGGCTTTCACCGCCATCCTTGGCCAATGACCGGCCAGGATCACGACAAGTCCGACCAATTCTCTCATTCCGAGGGGGGAAGCGTGCCGTCAACAAAGCGGCGGCACCCGGAGGATTCCCGGGCCGCAAACCCAATTGAATTCGCGAGCACAGGCGGCCCAAAGGTGGTTCGCACCCAGGGCGACAAGTCCATGGCCCGAGTCGTTTATATTTTGTACTTCTTAGGTTTGGTCTTCAATTTTTTCGCGCTGGTGGGGTTCGTCATCGCCCTTTCCTACCGCGATCAAGCCCAAGGAACCTGGGTGGCGACCCACTATCAATTCCAGATCAGAACTTTTTGGATCGGCGCCGGGATCATTTTGGCGGCCTTCACAGTCATGGCTTTTGGCGCCATTTTGCTGGGCTGGATGACGTTGGTTTTTTGGCTGATCTGGGCTCTGGCCCGCACCCTTAGGGGCTGGAAATTGTTGGCGCTAGGCAAACCGGTCCCCGACCCCGAAACGTTTGGCTGGTGAGTTCTAAAAGGTTATTTCGCAGATGCCTTGCAAGACTTTGAACGTGCGCGGCGACAATTTGCCGGTTTGGCCGCGATCGCCCGCAGCCAAATTTTCGATCATTCGAACCCGTGCTTCACTGGGTGGATGGGTCGACAAATAACTCGGGATCAATCCCGCCCCCGACCGTTTTTCTTCGCCGGCCATGCGGCCAAAGAAATCGGTCAAGCCCAACGGATCGTAACCCGCGGCTTCCAGCAAGGCGACGGCAGTGGCGTCGGCCTCGGCCTCGCGGCTATAGGCGGTTACCGCCAGCAGCATAGCCGCGGTGCCCCCCAATCCGTCGCCGCTCAACGCCTCCGCCAACACCGCCAGGCCCATCGCCCGCACCAGGGACTCCATTGGGTGGCGGTGGATCACGTGGGCGATTTCGTGGGCCAACACCCCGGCGACTTCGTCCCCCGATTTTGCCTCGTCGATCAACCCCGACAGAACAACCACGTGGCCGCCGGGCGCCGCGAAGGCGTTGACCGATCGATCTTTCAAAACTCCCACGGACAGTTAGAACGGCATTTCCCCCGCCGCCGCCGACAGATCAGCGACGATGTTGTCCAGAACCACCATGCTGTCCGGGTCCGTGCACCACCGGCCGCCATCGGCGAAATCATTGACAAAGTATTAACCGATCGACCGCATCCACGGGTCGGGCACCAGTCGGCCCGCCGCCACGGTCAGAGGC
>JAKZSO010000197.1:0-2745 GCA_047517625.1 Alphaproteobacteria bacterium | reverse complement strand
GAGCGCCATCAAAAGGTCAGATCGCGGCGAAGTGGAACGACTGTGTGTTCGCCCCGAAGTGTTTTTCAGAAGGCCGGCACTACGGCGGCTGCTTTGAGCGCTTCGACAGCGTTCTGCCTTGCCAGTAAGGCCACCTCGGCCTCGGCCAGCGCAATCTCGGCGGCGAACAGCGCCAGCGGAAAATCCGCGGCTAACACGGCTGCTTCGGCGGTGGCCACATCGCCCTCGGCCTCGGCCAAGGTAACCTCCGCGGCGGCGGCGACCGCCGCTGATTGGACCTCGGCCAAGTCGGCGCCCGCCGCATCGGCCTGGGCCTGAGCATCATCAAGCGCCACCTGGGCCGCAGTGCGGGCCGGCCCGCTCGGGGCGGTTGCCAGTGCTGCCCGGGCCGCGTCGACGGCCTGGTTTGCCCGCTGGCGCTGGGCACCGAGAGCCGAAATTTCATCACCGAGCCCTTCGGCGCGGGCGACCACAACAGCCAGTTCAGTGGCGGCCGCGGACATCCGCTTCGCAGTCGCATTGAGCAATTCAAGCCGGTTCGGGTCCGCGTCGGCCGCGCGGGCATCAAGGATCATTTGATCGGCGTCGGCCTGCAGTGCGAGCGCGTTGGCGGCCGCCTGTCCCCAGAGTTCTCCGGGGTCGCCCGCCGGGCCAAAGCCAAAACCAAAAACTTCCGGCGGCAAGGCCTCGAAAACCTCCGGCGGCACAGCCGCTAACGCGCCGAGGCTTTGGGGTGGGAGATCAGCGAGGGTCTCGGGCGGGATTGCGCCAAAGACCTCGGGTGGAATATCTGCGATCGCTTCAAGGGTCTCCGGCGGCAGTTCCTCCAGCGGCGCGGCGACGTCAGGCGCCAAATCGAGCAACGCCTCCAGGCCGCCGCATTCCTCCACCGGCGGCGCGGCGGGGCCGATTTCGCCTGGCAGCTCCACGGGCAGAGGCTCGTCAGGTGGGGGTGGTTCGTCCGCTGGCGGGTCATCGGGTGGAGGATCATCAGGCGGCGGTTCGTCCTCCGGCGGTTCATCGGGTGGAGGATCATCAGGCGCGTCCGGCGGATGATCCGCGTCGTCATCCGGGTGATCTCCGTCGGTGGCCTCGTCATGGTCCGCATCGTCGTCCGGATGGTCCCCGTCGGTAGCCTCGTCATGGTCCTCGTCATGATCCGCGTCGTCGTCCGGATGATCTTCCTCAGCCGCCTCTTGGGCCACGGACAGCTTGGCCCCGGGCATGCCGGTATCGCGATCGATCGCCACCGGAAACGCCGCCAACGCCACAGCCAGGACCGTTGCGGCGGTGATGCTGGTTGCGGGCGACATTGGCCGACCTTGCCATACGCCGCCGCCGGGGGGCGGTCAAAGATGTTGAACTGAAAGCGCGTTCCCGAAACCCCATTGTGTTCCGATTCTCAACATGTTGCAGCCGAGCTACGATCTTGAACACTTGAGGGTTTTCAGTCAATCACCGCTGGGGCGAGTGCAGATCGTGGCTGCGCTTGGTTCCAATCGTTTCTCCGCAACTTGCAGCCACGTGAATCTGAACGCCAAAACAAAAAAGTCCCTACTCGATAATAATGCGGGCTTCGGCGTGGCCCTGGTCGATCACGACCGCAAGTGTGGCGTCCGCCCGCGCCACCGAGGCGATGGGGCCAATGCGCACCCTGTACAATTGGCGGCCGCCGATGTTGATGGAGCTGATGGCCACCTGGCCTAAATATTCGAGCTCGGAACGCAGTTTGTTGGCGCTTTCGTATATGGCGAACGCACCGGCCTGGACGTACATATCGGTCGGCGCGACCTCGAACAGCATGACCCCAGGCTCGATTCCCAGGCCCAACGTCGGCTGAAATCCTTCGACCGGGGCCACATCTACTCCGGCAGGGGGCGGCAGATCATCGACGGCGACTTGAGGTCTTGGCGCCGCGGCGACATCAATTTCCAAACCGCCGCCGGGATTTGCTGCGCGCGCCGCGATCAGATTCTCGGACGGGCCATCGACCGCCTGAACCTGGATTCTGGCGGTGCCCTTCTCTGAGAACCCCAACAATTGCGCCGCGCGATAGGACACATCGATGATGCGCCCATTCACAAAAGGCCCCCGGTCATTCAGGCGCAAAATCAGCGAGCGGCCATTTTCAAGGTTCGTGACCCGCACATAAGACGGCATCGGTAGCGTCTTGTGCGCCGCGGTCAGGGTGTTCATGTCGTAAATTTCGCCGTTGGCGGTGCGCTGGCCGTGGAATGGCCGTCCGTACCACGAAGCAATTCCGGTCTTGTTGTAGGCGGGATCTTCCGCCGGCGTGTACCAGATCCCATTAATTTGATAGGGCTGGCCGACTTTGTAGACGCCCTCGCCGGCCGGTGCCTCCCGGGCGATTTCCTTGACCGCGAACACCGCCAGCTGGGTTTGGGCGCAGGCGCTCAACAACAGGGCGAGGGCGACCAGAATCCCGGCGCGGACAATTCCACGCAAATCCCTGTGGAATGGTTCAATTGACGGCAGAGTGGCGCACATCTAGTGGCAGCCTAAGCGGATCTGGCCAGATGCGGTATTCTAGAGCGCTATCCAACCAGATGGAACCATTTGACCGAAATTGTTTTGCCCCGTGGGTAGGCGCGCTTTTGATGGCGATGCGACCCATCGGCGAGGAAGCGCAACAACGCCACCGTGCAAAAGAATCCGGCCTTCGGTGGGGCCAATCGGCTTGCCGGGTTCGTTGCGACGCTCGACCGATGGCGCCGCATCGCGCTT
>JAKZSO010000196.1:0-4839 GCA_047517625.1 Alphaproteobacteria bacterium | reverse complement strand
GGTATTCGCCGTCCGGTCCCTCGCCGATGATCACCAACTGCCATTCCGGTGCTTCGGTAGCGATCTTTGAGAATGCGGTCAGAAGAATGTCTTGTCCTTTCTGCGGCACAAGGCGCCCCACCGTAAGGATGAGCGGCTCAGGGGACGGTCTTTGAGGTGAACTAGGGCGCGATACTGGGTTGCGAACCAGCCCCAACTTCCGCTTCGGGATGTAGCTAGAAAGAGAAGTCAAAGCGGACTGGCTGTTGGCGGTGATAAGCGAGGCAAAAGGATAGACCAAGCGGCGCAGACCGTTCCAGATTGGGCCCAGAGATTGCCGGGCCGGATCGTTTCTCTCCGAAATGACCACCCGCATGCCAAGCCCAGCCGCCGCCAAAATGGTCAGCACGTTCGTGGCGCCAACGAACGCCATCGCGGTCGGTGACCGTGCCTCACGCAGCTTTTTTCGAAGGGATCGAAGCCGGGCGAAGCTGGCCAACAGGGCGGCGGATATGGACTGACTGGCGCCAATTCCTCCGCTGGTTAGCCGGTCCACTCTTGGGTCCAGCGCAAAATAATCGGTGGTTGGGTCCGCCAAAGTTATGACGGCGATGCGGCGACCTTTTCGCGCCCAGTAATTGGCCAGCGTGGTGACAACACGTTGGGCTCCCCCGTCAGCCAAGTCACCGATGATCAGCGTAAGTTCATTATTTCGCGGGCTTTGGTTCAAGTCGATTGGGCCCCGAGGGTATCCAGAATGGCGCTGCAAATTTCGACTGCGGTGGCTTCATCCATATAGGGGTGCATCGGCAAACTAAGGACTTGATGAGAAAGCTCCTCGGCGTGGGGCAAGCTCCCCTTACCCTCGCCAAACATCTGGTAGGCGGCCTGCAGGTGTATGGGCGATGGATAATAGATTGCCGTCGGGATTCCCTGAACCCGCAGGCCCGCAGCCAGGGCGTCCCGCTGATCCGTCATAACAGTGTATTGCGCCCAAGCGCTGGTCGTGCCGGCGGGTCGGGCCTGGCGTTCCAAGCGATCGCCCAATCGGGCATCGTACAGTTGCGCTAGGGATTCACGGGCACCGAGTTCCTTTTCGAAAACGCTGAGTTTGGCCAACAAGACTGCCGCCTGAATCGTATCCATCCGCGCGTTGAGCCCGATTCTGGCCACTTCATACTTGTTGGTACCGGAGCCGTGAACGCGAATCGATTTGAAAAGGGCCGCCCGATCGGGGTCGTCGGTAAACACCGCGCCGCCGTCGCCATAGCAACCAAGGGGCTTTGCCGGGAAAAAGCTGGTTGCCGTCACCGCCGCCAAGCTTCCAACTCGCTTGCCGTTGTACGTGGCACCAAATCCCTGGGCCCCATCATCAATCACCAGTAGACCGTGAATTTCGGCGATGGCATTTATGGCGGGAAAATCCGCTGGCAATCCGTAAAGGTCGACGGCGATAATTGCTCTGGGCCGAAGCCGCCCGCGCTTGACAGTATTCTCGATTCTCTGTTCCAAATCAGCTGGATCGATGTTGCACGTGGCTGGGTCCACATCGGTGAACACTGGGACCGCGCCCACCACCAGAATCACCTCGGCTGTCGCGGTAAAGGTCAGTGAGGGCACGAACACCGCGTCCCCCGGCCCGATGCCTTCGGCCATCAAAGCCACCAACAGGGCGTCAGTGCCGCTGGAAACAGCAACGGCATGCTTTGCGCCGCAGAATTCAGTCAGCTTGTTCTCCAGTTCGGCTACTTCCGGGCCCATGATGTAGGCGCCATGGGCCAGCACCCCAGCAATTCGAGCATCGATATCGGATTTTAAGGCAGCGTATTGGGCCTTCAGGTCAATAAACGGTAATGCCATCGTCGCAGAGCTACTCCACCCGTTCCAAGCCATCGTCACCGTGGCGATATTTTTCTCCCGTCCGAGGACAGATTAGGTCGTCGCCAAGTTTTTCGCCGGTGCGGCTGACCCAGCCGACTTCGCGGGCGGGGCTGCCCAAAACCAACGCGTGGCTTCGGACGTTTTTCGTGACCACCGACCCCGCCCCCACCATGGCGTATTTTCCGATCGTATTTCCGCAGACAATGGTCGCGTTGGCACCGATCGTCGCCCCCTGGCAAACTCGGGCCGAGGCAAATTCTGATTTCCGGTCAACAAATGCTCGTGGAGTCAGGACATTTGTGAACACCATGCTGGGGCCGCAGAAAACATCATCCTCCAATGTAACGCCCCGAAAAACGGAGACGTTGTTTTGGATTTTGACGCCCTTGCCGACCGATGCTCCGGCGGCAATCATCACGTTTTGGCCCAACACGCAATTTGTGCCAACCTTTGCACCGTCCATGACGTGGCTGAAATGCCAAATGCTGGTACCGGATCCAATCACGGCCCGCGGGTCGACCACAGCGGTTTCGTGGATTTGGACGCCAGTGTGATCTGAGTGCACGGTCACTTGGGTCGGTTTCCAGGGTTAGGGTTTCGCGCCTGCGCGATCCAGGGCCTGCTCCGTGTTTTCGAGCTTCAGAACAGACGAAAAAAGGGGGACGGATCTGATTAACGTCAGAGCGTGGGCTTGGGGCACCGCGTTTTCATCACTGGTCATCACTAAATCCGGGGAGCTAGGGGGGGGTGAAAGGGGACGTCAATCCCAACAACTTCACGAATTTTTCCGGAATCCGCACCCTTGTAGAGTCCTTTGGGATCGCGCCCACGAACAGTCTCTAGGGTCGCCTCCAGGAAAACTTCGAAATAGCCCCTTAGATGTTCCTTGC
Source organism: Alphaproteobacteria bacterium (assembly GCA_047517625.1). Lineage (GTDB taxonomy): Bacteria > Pseudomonadota > Alphaproteobacteria > UBA2966 > CAIVPW01 > JABHVE01. The sequence continues at coordinate 2,089 of JAKZSO010000196.1, read as the reverse complement.
TCCAGGCAAGAAGCGCTGGATTGCTGTAAACAGCAGCAACGATCACCGGCACATCCTGGTCTGCCAGGATTTTTGCCATGCCCTGCAAACGCCGAAACTGCCGGATTCGATCGTCCTCGGCGTGTCCGAGATCGTGCCCAAACGCTTGGCGGACCACATCCCCGTCAAGCACCACCAGGCTAGGGATTTTGGGTTTCACCAGCTCCAAGACTGCCTGACAAAGAGTCGTTTTTCCTGACCCTGACAGGCCGAGGATCCAAATTACCATGTGGGGACTACCGTATCACTCCGAGGATGCTACCGAATTTCACCGGGCTCCGGTCAAAAATTCCAACGCCGAACGAGCGATCGCCTCGGCCTCCGGTGCCCCGACCGACCGAATATTGTTGGCTGCTCTGGCATGGTTAACCAGCTCGCTCGCGACCATATCGACGCTGTCTACGCCCAAGTCATATCTTCGGAGCACCGATGCAAAGCCTAGGTCTTGAAACCAGTCTTCGATGACGACGGGGATGTCTTTGATCTGGCAATCAAACCCCTCGGCAATTGGCGCTAATCTTTCTGGATGCTCGACGCTGTTGTACCGGGCACATTCTGCCAGTGTAAAACTGCATGCAAGCCCGTGGGGTACACCAAAATGCGAGGTGAACGGATAGCTGATCGAATGTGCGATGGCGGTCTGGGTTGTTCCCATAGCTAGACCGCCGAGCACGGCGGCTGTCTGCATACCCTGTCGTAATTTGATGTCATCGGGCGTTTGTATCGCCAACTGAAGGTTGGCCCGAACCAGTCTGATTGCTTGCGAGGCCAACGCATCTGAAATCGGGCTGTGCTTGTAGTTCCATACCGCCTCCATCGCGTGGGACAGGGTATCCAAACCGCTTGAAAGGGTCAGGGTGTCCGGCATTGAAGCACAGAGCGCCGGGTCGAGAATCGCGTAATCCGGGTAAAGTTGGCAGTCACTGACCGAGTGCTTTGCACCGTCGTCGCCCCAGATCGTGGCCCACCGTGTGACCTCAGAGCCAGTCCCCGCCGTCGTTGGCACTGCGACAATGGTTGGAAGGGCCAAGTCCGGGGGAAGGGGAACGCTTTCAAAAAGATGCGCCTTGAAGAGACTTTTCCCCGCCGCGTCTGCCCCGGCAACGGCTTTGGCGGCGTCGAGAACGCTGCCGCCACCCAGCGCCACAATCGCTTCAACCCGTCCAATGACGCCTAGCGTCGACAAAATACTCGCAGTGGTCGGATTGGCCTGAACAGTAACGATGGCTGCAGCTTTCCCGCAAACGGCCTCCAGCGTGGCCGCCACGCCGCGATCCAACCAACCTTGGCTTGTGAACAAAGCATAGCTTTGGCCGTCCAAAACCCCGGAAAAGCCCTTGGCAAACGCCAGCCCCTCGATTATTTCAGTAGGGCAGCGGAACGTGCGGCCTAAAACCAGAGTTTTGTTTCTCCAGTCACTCTGGAGCGATCTGCGGCAAACCCAGAAAACTCCTCCAGCACCTGTGCTGAAGCAGCCCCCTGCACGCGGAACATCACGATGTGCGCGTCACCTGCCCCGTCCTCTCGTGTCATCCCGTGAGGGACCATTGGCTGAACAAAAGCGGAGTCGCCAGGGGCCAATTCCTTTGATCGATTTTCACCCCACCACAATGAAACTTTGGCCTTCCCATAGTTATAAATGTACTCGTGGAGGCCATGACGAATTCGCCCTCTTTCTCGATCTAATCCCAAAACCGCGACTTCAAAACCTTTGACCTCCGTATGATGTTTGGTCCGCGCCAACTCAGTCAGTCGGTACTGGGGTTCCTTGTCGTCCGGGAAAACTCTGGATTCTGTTTCGGCAATTTTTGCGACTACTACAGCCTCGGACGGCGCCATCGTCGAAACCATAAGGTCGCGCGGACGCACAGTCATTGCAGTCGCGAGACTCTCTATTTCTTCGGGATCTGGAAATGCCAAGCCGGAAGAAATCTTGACTGCTCGACCGTTCTCGACGCCGCCTTTCTCCAAGCGCCGGACCAAATCGCTGATACTCAAGCTTTCCGCGTCTCGATTTCGGGCGATGACCGCAGACTGCCTAGAGAGAGGG
>JAKZSO010000195.1:0-8862 GCA_047517625.1 Alphaproteobacteria bacterium | reverse complement strand
GTGCTGGACCGGGCGCGTCAGGGCGGGAAAATCCCCAAAATGGTCTACACAATGACGTCCACCGAATATTGGACCCGCTCGGCGTCGCTGCTGCACACGGATCTTGGCCCGGGAATTGGTGATGTGGGATTGGATTCCAATGCCCGCCTGTATTTTATCGTCGGCGCCCAACACAACAGTGGCTTTGGCCTCGGCCGGGGCATTTTCCAACAATGCCGCAATCCGTTGGACCATCGGCCCATCTTAAGGGCGTTGTTTTTGGCCACGGATCGCTGGGCCACACTGGGTACCGAACCACCCCCAAGCCGCTACCCAACGATCGCCGCCGGAACTCTGGGCACCGTGGCTCAGTACGCCGCGCGCTTTCCGGCGATCCCCGGTATGGCGCTTCCCGCCGGTAATTTGCAGCCCCGGCGGTTGGATCTGGGGCCAAGGTTCGCCGGGCTGGGTATTGCCGATGCGCAGCCCGCGGTCCTTGGCACGCCGTTCCCAACCCGGGTGCCGCTGCCAGATCTGGATGGCCTGGACCTGGATGGCATTCGCTTGGCGCCCGTCGCTGTCCCCTTGGGCACGTACACCGGCTGGAATTTGCGCAATCCGAACGTTGCCGGCACGGACGGTTTGGGCCGGTGGGCGGGCGCGTTTTTTCCGTTTGCCACCACTGCGGAAGCGCGCCACGAGACCGGCGACCCGCGCCTGTCCCTGGCTGAACGCTATGGCAGCCGCCAGGAATTTTTATCCAGCACCCAAGTGGCGGCCGATTCCCTGGCGGCGGAGGGTTTTATTTTGACCCCGGACATACAGGATATTGTAGCCAGAGCGGGGCGTGCCTACGACCTGTTGGTGGGGGATCGCCCGCCCGACTGCGAATATTTGGCCGGCTTCGGCGGTTAATAATTCGATCTGTGCGATTGTAATGGGCGGTAGGTTCTTGACCCAGAATAGCCGCCGCCGTAGCATTCAGGTGTGCACGGAAAAAAACGACGCGTGGTTTGTTGTAGTGCGTGCGCGCGAATCCCGGATTCCCCGGGGTAGGGATTGCAATCCAATTAGCCCTGAACCGTACGAGGATGTCCCCGTGCGTATTAGGTAATGAGGGAGGAGACCCAATAATGCATACGTTTACGAAAGCAGGAGCCGTTGTTGGCGGCGCCATTGCGGCGGCGGCACTGGCTCTGCCGGCCAACGCGGCCGAAATGACTCATCAGCGGCTGTTGAACGCCGATGCTGAGCCGCAAAACTGGATCCATCACCATAAGAACTATTTCGGGCATCGCTTTATGTCCGACGCCCAGATCAACACTGGCAACATCGGCGGCTTGAACCTCGTTTACACGATTGCCGTTGGCGGTATCGAAGCCGCTGGCGCCCGTCGTGCTGGCCGCTTGGAAGGCACGCCCGTGGTTGAGGATGGTTTCATGTACTATCCCAACGGCTGGGGGGTTGTTTACAAGGTCGACGTTCGCGCCGGTGATTCTGCTGAAATCGTATGGCAGATGGACCCCGCGACCGACCGTGTTTGGGCTGCTGAAGTGGCCTGTTGTGGTAACAACAACCGCGGTGTGGTGTTCTGGGGCAACGAAATCATTTCGATCACCCTTGATGGCCGCATGATTTCCATGGACAAGGATTCAGGCGAAGTGACTTGGGAGCGGACCATCGCTGACCCGTCGATCGCCGAGACCTTTACCCATGCTCCGTTGATCATTCGTGACATCAGCGTGGTTGGTGTTGCCGGCGCCGAATACGGCGTTCGCGGCTGGGTTGATGCCACCAACCTGAACGACGGCACCGCAATGTGGCGGACACACACCGCCGGCGGTAACGACAACGATCCAAACGAAATCGCCAGGTCCACTTGGCTGGATGACTACGACTCCTGGGAAACCGGCGGTGGGTCCATCTGGCAGACGGGCACCTATGACGACGCTCTGAACCTGATGTACTGGGGTACTGGTAACCCTGGTCCTGACTGGGATCCTGAGTATCGTCCTGGCGACAACCTGTACACGGACAGCCTCCTGGCGATGGACCCGGATAACGGCGACATCAAATGGTACTTCCAGTACACGCCCAACGATCCGTTCGATTATGACGAGATCGCTGAGCATCCGTTGATCGACATCGAAATCGGCGGCACGATGCGCCGCATCGTTTATCATCCTGCCCGTAATGGCTTCTCCTATGGCTTCGATCGCGCCACCGGCGAATTCCTTTATGCCCAGCAGTATGTGAACGATGTCATTTGGACCGAAGGCATTGATCCGAAGACCGGCCTGCCCACTTCCTACAACCCGAACATGGCGTTGCAGGATTATCGTGGCACGGCAACCCGCCGCGACGGCCGGATCGGCATCCACTGCCCGAAGATCTCCGGTGGTAAGAACTGGCCTCCGTCGGCAACCGACCCGGTCAAGGGAATTATGTACATTCCTGGGATCGAAGGTTGTCAGTTGGCTGGCACGAACCAAGCCGACCATCCGATTTCAAAGGGTGGCGCGGTCAAGCCTCGTGACAGCTGGACCGGTGGCCGTTTCGGCATCACCATGGATGACATGGTTGGCATGAATGCGCTGACCGGTCGTGAGTTCGGCGCTGACGAAATGGGAACACTGACCGAATCCGGGTCCGTGGTTGCCGTTGATGTCCGCACCGGCGCAGTCGTTAAGAAGATTCAAACCCGGTACGGAAACCGGGCTGGCATGCTCGCCACCGCTGGTGGTTGGGTCATGACCGGCTATCTGAATGGGGACATTGTTGCTTACGACAGCGATTCCTTGGAAGAAGTTTGGAAATTCAACACGGGCGCCCCGATTAAGGCGACCCCGATGAGCTACTCGGTGGACGGCAAGCAATATGTCGCCATCATGGTTGGCGGTGACGTGTCCGGTGGTAACCGGACCAACTATCCTGAACTGGCAAACATCCAGTTCATGCACGCCGTCTTCGTCTTCACGCTGTAACCAGCAAGGACGAAAAGAATTGGGGCCGGGGTTTTCCCCGGCCCCTTTTTCTTGGCCGCCGCGTTGCCGATCCAGAGATTTGAGGTTATGACTCCAACCCCGGAACCAACGACCTAAACCTGATTCGAGACCGACATGATGATCGCAAAATCATTGGCTCTGTCGCTGTGCGTTGGCGCACTGTCCCTGGCAGTCGCTGGCACCGCCCGGGCCCAGGAAGTTCCGGCATGCGAAAGCGAGGAGGTTTTCGAGGCGGCCGCGGAGGCGGTTACAGTGGCCCACTCGAAAAGCAATTTTGCCGGCCTTGGCACGGCAAACAAAGTCGTCGCCGCGCTGGGGTTCATGATCGAATACGAACCGGCCTTCGAAGTTCAGCCGACCATCAATAACCTGGCGGGTCTGTCGGGATATGGCCCCGAAAATATTCGCGCCTGCATGACCAGCGAATGGGCGTTCAATCAACGGGCCGTGGTTTTTATCATGCTAAGCCCGGACGATCCGGCGGATTGGGGCTTGTTCATGTACAACGTTGCTCTTGACCTGCCGGTTGCGACCGGCTGGGTGGCTGCACCGCCGGTGGAATAGTTTTACGGTGCCGATCAGATTCACGTAACCGGCAAGGGTCGGCTACGATCTGTTAGCGCGACTAACCTATCTTATTCCTTACGTTCAGATTCACGTGGTCGAGCGGCTCACGATCCGCACTTAATGCTACCGTTCAGATTCACGCCGCTTGAAGCGGCGATCTGCACTTGACGCCAACTTCGGCGGTCCGCGGGACCGATCTGGTCGCACGACTAATGCGTGGGAGACACCGGCAGCGGCGGGAACGTGCAGCCGCTCGGCGCCGCGGCGCCGATGATTTCCGGGCCGCCGCCCCGGCTCAGGGCCAGTGTCTGATTGCGGGGGACATCAGTCCAGGTCTGTTCCGTTCCGTCAGGCCACCGCACCTTCAAATTTGCCACCGGGGCGTCACCGGCGCCCAAGCCGAAATGCACCAGCATTTGATTTTGACCCAAGAAATTATTTCCGGCTGACAGGTCGCGAACTTGGGCCGCGGCACCGCCCCCGGCCGACAGGGTAAAGCGGGCGCCAAGCCCAGTTTCGGTGCCCACCACCCGTACATTCAGCCAGCCATTTTCGTTGCCACCGTCGTTGCGGTACAAAATTGGCTGGTCGCGGTTGTTGACCACGAACAAATCCAAATCGCCGTCGTTGTCGTAATCAAAGTTCAGGAGCCCCTTGCCGGCGCGGGTATCGGTAATGCCCACGTCTTTGGACATTTCGACGAAATTGCCGTCGCCGTCGTTCTGCCAAAACCGGGTGATGTCGTCGCCAAAGCCTTCGCCGTCGGTGTTGTCGGGGAACAGAACACCGTTGGCCATGACCAAATCCATGTCGGTGTCGTTGTCATAATCCATGAAGGTCGCGGCCCAGCCCCAAAATCCGTCGCGCAAGCCGGCGTCGTCCGTGGCGTCCCGGAACGTGCGGTCGCCGTTGTTCAGGTACAATCGATTGCCGGTGTGATTGATGCGCTGGCCGCCGGAAATTGCGGTGATGAACCAATCCAGCAAGCCATCGCCGTTTGCGTCGCCGACGGTGGCGCCCATGCCGTTTTCGTCACCGCCTAGCCCCGCCGCCAGGGTACCGTCGGTAAAGGTGCCGTCGCCGTTGTTCCAAAACAATCGGCTGCGGCCGAAATCGCTGGCGACAGCCAAATCAAGCCAGCCGTCGCCATCAAGATCGGTGAACCGTGACGTGAAGGCGAAGGATCCGGGCTGGCTGTTGGCGCTGGTGCTTTCGATGTGGTCCATGGAAACCCCGGCCGATTGGGTCACGTCTTCGAAAAATCCCGCCAGTCCGGGGGCATCACCGCCGCGGTTGCGCAGCAGCCGGGAATTCGACGGAGCACCTGTTGGGTTCACCTCGTCGTGGCGCCACTCGGTGGTGTGAATATCGATGAAGCCGTCGCGATCAAAGTCGGCGAATGTAGGGCTGTAGCCAAAGTGGTTATCTTCGCCTTCGACGGCCGCGCCCCGGCGGATGGCTTCTTCGGTGAAGTGGCCGGCGCCGTCGTTGATGTACAAATAGAACCGTTTTTCCCAAAGCCCGGTGATGTAAAGGTCGAGGTCGCCATCATGATCGATGTCGGCCCAGCCGACGCCGTTTGAATCCATGATCACCCCGTCCAACCCCGATCCGGCGGTGACATCGGCGAACGTGCCGTTGCACATATTGCGGTACAGAATGTCTGGTTTGTCCAGGCGGGTGACGATCAGGTCCACGTATCCGTCGTTGTCAAAATCCCCGGCGGCGGCGCCCCCGCTCATGTGCACCGGGTAATACAGATCGGCTGGCAATTCGTGCTGGATATAGCTGATGCCGGTCTGAGCGGTGACGTTGTTGAACACCACACCATCGGCCAGGGCTGTGGACGCCGTCAGCATCGCGGTCAGCGCCGCAATTCCGGACCTTTTGGAAAATCTAAAGATCATCCCACCTGACCCCAGAAAAAAGCCGCCAAATGTACCACAGACCAACCCCGCCAGGCCGCGAATGAAGGGGCGCGACCGGGCTTTGCCGGGGGGATTCCGACTGGCTGTGGAATGCGGCCAATGGCCGCGTCCCATTTTGCCGTTGAAAAGGCTGGCTTTTATCTAAACTCTTCGCAGGCAGCGGCTTCCGGGTTGTAGTACCGAACGCAATAATCCAGGTTCAATTCTTTCTGGACGACCCATTCGATCAGGAACGCGGCAACCATCTCGATTTCGCTTCGGCGCAAATTGGCCAGGCCCAGAGTTGGAACTTCGTTCTCAGGGATGTCGGCTCTGGTAATCCCATAACAACGGCCCTGGTCCCAGGCTCTTTGATCGTGGGCCGGCATTTCTTTGCCGATGCGGCCACACGTAATGACCTCAACCAGGCCTTCCAGATCCAGGAAGGACTCCCGCAGAGATGGGCCAAACCCCATGTCCGACTGGGATCCACGACCGTCCCAGCCGTGGCACCAGTGGCACTGGGCCTTGTCGCGAAAAATTTCCCGGCCCCGGGTAATACTTCGAGGCTCATCTTGGGCCACCGCGGCGGTCGGGGCTGCTACCAAAAACGACGCAGCACCGGCAATTGCCAGCAGCGGGACCGAACCGGCCAGCGCAAAGGCTGGAATCATCAGAATTCTCAAAATTTTCTTCATTGTACCCTCACTGGCCGGATCACCGGGTGCGCGCTCCGTGCTTCAAACCGAAAAAATGTCGGCGGAGTATAATTTGGCCCCCCTCGGCCAGCAAGGCGAAAGGCCCGGATTGGCCGGGTTCACAGAGTTGTGGCCGTTCCGGCAAAGGTCGGGCTTTCGCATCCGTTTTCTTGATCGTATATAGTGGTCAAAAGGAGAATCTTGATGCGTTTGCTTAATGTGAAAATTGGTTCGATCGCTGGCCGTCCCGCGGCGGCGGTTGGCGCGGCGATCCTTGGCCTCGCCCTGGCCATGGCCGGCGCTAGCGCGCCGGCGTTGGCGCAAAATTTTGGCGTCGGCGTTCTTGCCGAACTGGTGGCGCCTGAATACGATCGCGGCGAAGTGCGCGATTTGAAAATCGGCATGCACTATTCCGAAATCCTTCCAATCTTCTATTTCGAGCACGCCTGCGGCAGCAACGGCGGACCGCCCTTCAACCCGGTCTCCGGGTTTGCCGATTTCCTGGAATGTCCCGCCGAAGCCGTCACCGGCCTGCACGAAATTTATGTGCGCTATGACGATGAAAACGAATTCATTGTCCGGCTGTACCGGGAATTGGTAGGCGAAGCGCTGTGGCTGGAGACCTTCACCGGCACCAAGGTGGCTGGCCACCCGGTAATTCTGTCGGTGTTGTTCGACGACCAAGGGGTGATCCAGGGCATCCGGGTCGTGTCAGACCCCCGGGCCGGCCTTGACCAGCGGCGCTACGCCTATTTGATGCGCATTCCGATCATGGCCAAATACGGCCGCAGCGGGTGGGAATGCCGGGCCCTCGAGGCCGCCAATGGCGAGACCAAGGTCGGCGGCATGTTTGTCAAGCAGCGTTGCTTCAAGGTTTTCGATGGCGAAAAGCGGGTCAATCTGAGCACCAACCTGTTCCGCAAGCGTGGCCAGGATGGTTTGGATGACCTGGGAAATTTCAAGGCCGGCGACTTTGAAAGTTCGGCCCGGTTCGAAATTTTCGGTCTCGGGGTTCCTCAGCTCTAAACGTTCAAGCGCGAATCTTGTTTGATCACCTATCGGACAAACATAGTGAATCCGCGCGAAATGCATTAAGGCCTGACGACCAGTTTCGCGTCGTGCAAAACGGGGCCACGATCTGCACAAGACCTTGATGACGTTCAGATTCACGTGGCGAAAAAGGCGCCACGATCTGCACAAGACCTTTAATGACGTTCAGATTCACGTGGCGCAAAAAGGCGCCACGATCTGCACTTTATTCTTGCGTTCAGATTCACATGGCGCAAAAGAGCGCCACGATCTGCACTTTATTCGTTGCGAGTCAGGCCGTCGGGCATGATGGTGTTGCTGTAAACCGCCAATTCCCGCCCCTCGCCGTCCCTGGGGAAAATAGCCCGCAGCAGGTTGGCGTCGGTGAAATTCGTGCCGCTCAGCACGGTATCCGCCAGATCGGCACCCTGAAGATTGGAGTGGGTAAAGTTGGCCCCGGTCAGGTTTGTGTCCCGCAGCATGGCGCCGATCAAGTTGGTGTTGGTGAAATTCACCCCGGTGAAATCGATGCCGCGAAAATTGGTTTCGTCCAGCCGCGAATCCGTGAAATCGGTTTCCGGGCTGGTGGTGGCCCCAGACAATCGGGCTTCACGGAAATCTGACTCAATGAATTGGGCGCCGGAAATGTTGGTGTTTTGCATGCGCGCGCGCCGGGTGTTGCCGCGCCACATATATGCGCCGGTCAAATTCGCCTTGGTCATATCCGCCAAAAAGAAATCGGCGTAGCTCAAAAGTGTGTCGGTGAGATTTGCGCCACGCAAATTGGCGACGTTCAACGACGCAACGCTAAGGTCAGCTCCCTCTAGATTGGCCCCGGGCAAGATTGCCCGGTGGAAATTCGCCCGCACCAAGATCGCCCCAGCCAAATCTGCATTGGTCAGCGAGGCCCGGGCCAAGTCGGCGTCCGACATTTCCGTCCTGGACAAAATGGCGTCGTCCAAAGTCCCGCGCTCCAGATTAGTGGCTTCCAGATTGGCCCCCGCCAAATTCGCGCCAGTCAGGTCGGCCCCGGATAAATTGGCGCCGGACAAATTTGCCCCGGCCAGGTTGGCCCCGGCCAGGTTGGCCCCGGCCAATTCTGCGTTCGGCCTTTCAAGCCCGGTCAGGTCACATCCCGGGCAGTCGATCGTCGTTCCGGCAAGAAAGGCCTCGGCGTCCTGAGCGGCGGCCGGAGCGCTAAACAGGACGGCGCCAACGACCAGCGCCGCGACGGCGGCAACGGACAAGGGGTGTTTTTGAACAACGTGTACTGCCATGAAATATTTTTGCTCGGTCAAGAAATCTTCAGCCGGACTCAACCGGCTCAAGTGATCTATGCTGCGCCGGGCAAGGGCAAACAACAAGTCCTGTATCCACCCGGATGGACTCAGCGGAGCGAGACACATGAAACGGTTTGCAATGTTGATTGCCGGTTTTGGCATCCTGATGACGGCGCCGGTTGCCGCCCAGGAACCGGTCACAGGCAACGCGCTGGTTCTGACTGCCGACCGCCTTGCCATCGGTGAAAACCAGTTCTTCTTGTTCGGCATTGATGGCTTCGAAGAAACGCAAACATGTTTCATCAATGGTGAGCCCTGGGCGTGCGGGGCTGTGGCGTTTCGTGAGTTGCAAATTTTGGCGGACGTCGGGCCGGTCACTTGCACGCCGCAACGGGAT
>JAKZSO010000194.1:0-13438 GCA_047517625.1 Alphaproteobacteria bacterium | reverse complement strand
GCTAGGCGATACTGGTGCCTGGAACCCGGTCCTCCAGCACCAACGCCCCATCTGTTGCCGCCAGCGGGACGGCCGCGCCAACAACAATAGCCGCGCCGGGGGGGTACCGGAACAACGGCCAATTCCAAACGAAAAATCCGGCCAACCCCAACCCGATTACCGCGCTGATTTGAGCAAGGGCCGGCTCGCCCCTGATCCACGCCAATAAACTTAGACCGATGGCCGTGGTCGCCAATTGGATGGGTGCTGTCATCGCACTTCCCGACATTCGACCAACGCGGACGGTGGCGATCAGTGATCCGGTCAACACCGCCAGAATAAAATTGCGGTCGGCCTCGATCATGTCGAGTTGGCCGGCCCGGACGATCATCCACGCCAACCCAGCGAAGGGTGCGACGATGATCATTGCCCGCCGGGGCCACAAATCGAAGTGTTCCAGGTACAAGAACGCACCCAGCACGAAACCCGCCAGCGCAGGAATGGAAATCTGATCCAGCAATGACTCGGTCAAAAAATTTGGCGGCCCGGTGCGACGGCGAACACTGCCAAGGGAACAACCAGCGCCGGCCCCAACGATGCGCGGCGGGGGCCGAAGCCAAAGCGCGCGGCTCCGGTCAAAACCACCGCAACGAGAAAGACGATCAACGCCGACGGGGTCGCTATTTCGTCAAACCATGCCAATGACTGGGTCCTCAAAGGGCGAATATTGCGGTTGGGTGGAAGCTGCGGAGACCTGGGTATTGTGCGGCATCAAAGGCCGATTTGTCGTGGAAATCCACCGGAATCCGCGGCTTTTGGGGCCTTTCACATTGACACAAGAATTGCGTTGGGTTGGGAATCGTAGTGCGCGAGTTTGGTGCGCGCCACCTCCATGCCTGCCGAAAGAATTTGCCCCCATGGCGATGTCGGTCAATACGAATGCTGGCGCCATGGTCGCGCTGCAAAATCTGTCAAAGACCACCAGTGTATTGGAGGGAGTGCAACTGCGCATCACACCGGCCTGCGCGTCAATGGCCCAAAGGACGATGCGGCGACCTTCGCCATCGCTCAAAATATGCGCGGCGACATCGCCGGTATCAATGTCCTGAAGGCGACGATGGGGTTGGGGCCGTCGACGGGCAACGTCGCCATCGATGCCGGAACGGCGATTGCCGATTTGCTGAAAAAAATGAAGGCAAAGGCAGTTCAGGCCTGTCAGGCGAGTATAGATTCAGATTCTTATTCCGCGCTGAAAACGAATTTGATTCTTTGCGGGCGGAATTGACGACCATTGCCGAGACCGCGGAGTTCAACGGCAAGAATTTGATCACGGCCGGTGCCACCGATTTGCAAGTGCTCAGCACGATCGAAGGCAGCACGATTACGGTCAGCGCACAAAGTTTGAATGCGATGACTTTGCTGATTCACCCCGCGACCTTGGCCACCGCGAACAGCGCCAGCCAGGCCCGGATCATCCTCGACACCGCAATCGCCAGCGTCTCGAACTCGTTGGCCAGCCTGGGTTCCGTGGCGAAACGCGTGGATATTCAGGCCGCCTTCACCAGCAAATTGATGGACATCATGAAGCAGGGCGTGGGCAACTTAGTGGACGCCGACCTGGCGGAAGAAAGCGCAAATCTTCAAGCAATTCAGATCAAGCAGCAACTCGGTGTTCAGGCCTTTGCCATCGCCAACGGATCGCCGCAAAGTATTTTGGCGCTGTTCCAATAAAATTTTTTGCAACGAATTTTGGTGCGGTCCATGCAACGGGCGAATAACATGTAATCCACGGTTTGCTACGCCGCGAAAGCCCGATATGGTCCCCCCACTGCACGCGCCGCCAAAGGCGTATGATGAGGAGGCCACGATATGACGACTTCAATTAGACAGACCGTGACGCTAGCGGCGCGGCCAAGTGTAATTTTCGAAACATTGATGGATTCCAAAAAGCATGCGGCGTTTACAAGAGCGCCAGCAAAAATTAGCTGCAAGCCGGGCGGCGCCTTTTCTGCCTACGGCAAATATATTTCCGGATTCAATATTGCGATCGTCACGAATAAGTCGATCGTTCAGGCTTGGCGCGCAGCGACCTGGCCAAAAGGGGATTGGTCGGTTGTCACCTACACGCTGAAATCCGCGCCTGGGGGAAAGACTAAAATCACCTTTGAGCAGCATGGAGTGTCGAAAAAGGTTGCCAAGGAAGTTGCCGCGGGCTGGGTCGCGGCATACTGGGAACCGTTAAAAGCCATGATTAAGGCGGCGAAGGCGCCGGCAAGGCCCAAAGCCAAGCCCAAGAAGGCCGCGACCAAGAAAAAGACCATGGCCAAGGCAAAACCCAAGAAAGCTGGCGTCAAGAAGAGGGTAACAAAGGCCAGAGCGAAGCCCAAGAAGGCCGCCGCCAAGAAGAAGACTGCGAAAAAGAAGGTTAAGACTCGGCCCAGGAAGGCAGCCATCAAGAAAAAGAGGGCGACGACCAAGGTCAAAGTGAAGGCCAAGCCTAAAAAGGCCGCCGCCAGAAAGAAGGCTGCTCCGAAGAAGAAAACCACGGCCAAGGCGAAGCCCAAGAAAGCCGCCGTCAAAAGAAAAGTGACTAAGGCAAAGGCGAAGCCGAAAAAGGCCGCGCCCAAAAAGAAGGCGAAGGCCAAGGCCAAGCCCAAAAGGGCTGCCGCGAAAAAAAAGGTGACGAAGGCAAAGGCGAAGCCGAAAAAGGCCGCGGCCAAAAAAAAGGCGAAGGCCAAAGCTAAACCGAAAAAGGCTGCCGCCAAAAAGAAGAAGGTTACAAAAGCGAAGCCAAAGGCGAAAGCCAAGCCGAAAAAGGCCGCCGCCAAAAAGAAGAAGAAGGTGACCAAAGCGAAGCCAAAGGCGAAAGCCAAGCCCAAGAAGGCTGCCGCCAAGAAAAAAGTACCAAAACGCAAAGCGCCGGCAAAAAAGCGCACGGCCAAGGGCAAAAAATAGCCAGGCCGGCGAAACGGGCGTTGAGGCGGCGCGGCCGGATTGGTCCCACCGTCTGACTTCACGGCGCGGGTTGCGGCGATTTCCGCGCCCACTTCCGATGTGCGTGTCCTGAGCCTGGCGATCGTGCCGGCCTCAGGGTTCACGTTCCGCCCTGGCCAATATGTGCGTTTGGGCTTCGCCGGTTTGGCCCCCCGCGATTATTCCATCGCCAACCACCCCAGCGACCTGAACCTGGAGTTTCATATTCGCGTCCGCGGCCCGGGCGGTGTGGCCGCGCACCTGCGGTCGACGTTGGCTGAGGGCGATGCCGTGTCTATATGGGGGCCGTTCGGCGAAGCCTACCTGCGGCCCGGCCATTCCGGGCCAATCCTTGCAATCGCCGGGGGCACCGGCATGGTCCCCGCCAAATCCATCATCGGTGCGGCGCTGGCGTTGGCGGTGGATCAGGCGGTCTTTTTTTATTTAGGGGCCATATCCGAAGGCGACCTTTATGCCGAGGCCGAATTTTTGGCCTGGCAGGACTCCCACAGCAATTTCGACTTTGTCCCGGTTTTGTCCGAGCCCGACCCGGATTCGGTGCGCCGCCGTGGCAATGTGACCGACGCCGCGGCCGAAGATTTTGCCGATTTGGCGGGGTTCAAATGTTATGTGGCCGGGCCGCCGCCAATGGTCGCCGAGGCGGCACGGTGGGCGGTCGAGGCCGGAGCCAAGCCGTCAGATATTCATGCGGACCCGTTCGTGTCCGGTGATCATCATTCCGCATCGGCCGAATAGCGGCGTCGCCGGCGCAAGCTAAGACCTTTGGCGATGGCGCCAGTACCCATCTTGGCCAGAACATCGTCCATGGTGCGTTCGATGCGGGCCCGGCGCGCTGCTTCGGGATCGAACGGGGTGGGCGGATCGCAATCATCACTGTCCGCCATGTCCGCGACCCGGACCCCAATCAGGCGAAATCTAGTGCCGTCCGCAGCCTCGGCAAGTTTTGCTAAAACCGACTGGAAAATTACCTCGGCCAATTGGGTTGGCGCGGGGATGGTTTTTGATCGGGTTCGCACCTTGAAGTCCGCGCTCTTTAGAATCAGCGTGACGGACCGCCCACCAAGATCTGCCTTTTTCAGACGCCGCGCCAAAATCTCGCATTGGCCCCACAACAATGATTTCAAAGTCTCGAAATCGGCGTGGTTGGAGCCAAAGGTCGTGGACGATGACGCGCTTTTGGCGGTGTGGCGGGTGCTGGTCACCGGTCGCCCGTCCTCGCCCCGGGCCAGCCGCGCCAATTTGCCGCCCATCCCACCGAACATCGTGCGCATATCCGACGGGCTGCGGGCGCGGATGTCGCCCACCGTGCGCAAGCCAACGGCGTGCAGGCGTTTTTCCTGGGCTGGTCCCACGCCCCATATGATGCGCACCGGCTTGGAGTCTAAGAAACTTTGGGCGCCGCCGCGGCCGATGACGACAAACCCTTTCGGTTTGTTAAAGTCCGAGGCGATCTTGGCCAGCGACTTGTTGTAACTAAGGCCCACCGAAACGGTAATCCCGACTTCGGCCGCGATCCTCGCCGCCAGCCGGGCCAGGGTTTGGGCGGGAGCGGCGCCATGGGCGCGCGCGGTTCCAGACAAATCAAGGAAGGCCTCGTCGACGGAGACCGGCTCGACCGCCGGCGTGGCCTTCTCCATCGGCTGCCGCACTTCTTTTCCGGCAGCCGCGTACTTGCGGCCGTTGGGTTGGATGATTGCCGCGTCCGGGCACAATTTGCGCGCCCGGTACATAGGCATGGCGGATCGCACCCCGAAAGCCCGGGCCTTGTAGCAGGCCGAGGTTACGACCCCCCGGACGCTGCCGCCGACAATGACGGGGCCACTGGCCAACGCCGGATTGTCGCGGATTTCGACGGCGGCATAAAACGCGTCGCAATCCACGTGCGCAATGGCCAGGCTCGCAAGCTCCGGATGGATGACCAAACGGTCCGACCCGCACTCAAGGCAGGTCTGGGCCTGGGTGGGGGTTGCGGCCCCGCAATCCTGACAAATGGCGTGGATCGACCGGGAACGGGCCATGGCCGTACGGTATCAGGGCGCCCATGGTTTGTACACGGTTTGTTCCGCTAGGGGGAGCAAGGGGCTTCGGGCTACGATGGCGGCCGCCCCAGGAGAGCGTGATGTCCACAGACAAATTGGTGAAATCCGAAGCCGAGTGGCGGGCCCAGTTGACGCCCGAGCAATTTTCCGTGGCCCGAAAGGGCGGCACGGAGGCGCCGTTCACCGGTCAGTACGACGGCGATAAAAGCCCCGGGACTTATGCGTGCGTATGCTGCGGTAAAGAACTGTTTGCCTCGGCGGACAAGTTTGATTCCGGCTCGGGCTGGCCGAGTTTCGTCCGGCCCATGGCCGAAAGGGTGGTGGACGAAAAGGCCGATCATGGCCTCGGGATGACCCAAACAGAGGTACTATGCGCCCACTGTGACGCCCACCTTGGACATGTTTTTGATGACGGGCCGGCGCCAACCGGCAATCGATACTGTATTAATTCCGCTTCCCTAACGCTGAAGCCAGCGTCAACGACGCCACCGCAAACGTCGCGCACGCCAAAGTCAGAGTAGAGGCCACATGAAAATCAAAAAATTGCTGATCGCTCCCGGGTTGGCCACGGTGCTGGCCGTCGCGGCCTGCGGCGGGCCCGAGGATTTTGCCGGGGTGTTGGACGCCGCCGTGGCCGACGGGCTGCCCGGCGTGGCGCTGTACGTCCGCTCCGACGACGACGGCGCCGTGTGGATCGGCCACGCGGGGGTGTCGAGCATCGAGAACGCCACGCCTCTGACCGCGGACGACAAGTTCATGGTTTTCGGCGCGACCCAACCGTTCATGGCGGTCACGGTCTTGCAGATGGCGGACGAAGGCCTGCTCGGACTGGACAACACGGTGCCCCAGCTTGCCGGGTTGGAACTGGTCTACGACGTGCCAAATGTCCAGCGCATTACGCTGCGCCACGCGTTGCGTCACACATCCGGTGTGTTCGATTATGTGGAAACCTTCGGCTTCCAAGAGGCGTTCTTGGGCCCGGAGCACGACCCGGACCGAATTTGGACGGCGCAGGAAACCTTGGCGTTCGTGAGCGGCCGCGGATACAGGCCGTCGTTCAGTCCCGGCGACGGGGTCGAATTTTCCAGCTCCAACGCAACATTGCTTGGCGTCGCGATCGAGGCGGTCTCAGGCCGAACCCTCGGCGAAGAACTCCAGTCGCGCATTTTCGATCCCCTGGGAATGACCGCCACCAGTTTTGGCAATGCGGATGGGATGGTGCCGGGCTATGTGGCCCTGGCGCCAAACATGTTGGACTACGGCATCGGCGCCGATCTGGCCCAGGCCAGGGCGGGTTTGCTCAATCTCTCCGGGGTCGACCCCAGTTGGGCGTGGGCCGCCGGCGCAATCGTTACGACCTTGGGCGATTTGGCGGGCTTCGCCCAGGCGCTTTTCGCGGGCGAATTGCTTAGTCCGGATCGCCAGGATGCTTTGGTCGATTTCCAACCGCCCAGCTGGGTCCGCGCCGACGACCTGGAAATGGATTTTGGCCTAGGGTTGATGCGGCGCCAGACCGAGGGCGGCCCGGCCATCGGCCACGAAGGCGCTGGGTCGGGGTTTCAGACCATGCTGTACCGGTTACCGGACCTGGGCATAACCATGGTCGCCATGACCAATTCATCGGGGCAAAAAGCGACCTTGGAGTCGGTTTTTCAGGGCGTCATCGACTTGGTTCGCACCGGCGACCGCGCCGCGCTGTTCGGCGGACTCTGAGATTTGCCGATCAGATTCACGCGGCCAGGAGTTCCGGCCACGATCTGATCGCGCGCCAATTTCCTGAATTCAGCGGCGATCACCCTAAAGACTTTGTCGCCAGTTCGTAGGTGTCGGAAGACAGCCCGTCCGTGTCCAAGACCCGGGCCAGTTCCGCCTTCATCATTTTCTGACGGTCTTTGTCGAACCGCCGCCACCGCCCAAGCGGCCGCATCAGACGGGCCGCCATCGACGCGTTGAACGGATCAATCTCGATGACCTGATCGCCAAGAAATCCATATCCAGAGCCGTCCGACGCGTGGAAGCCTAAGGGGTTACCCATCACGAAGGCACCGATCAGCGCGCGAACCTTGTTAG
The DNA here is from genome assembly GCA_047517625.1 of Alphaproteobacteria bacterium. Classification (GTDB taxonomy): domain Bacteria; phylum Pseudomonadota; class Alphaproteobacteria; order UBA2966; family CAIVPW01; genus JABHVE01. Next base: position 6,356 of record JAKZSO010000194.1, on the reverse strand, counting down.
GATTGCGGTTCGAATAGGCCTCGTGCTCCATCAACGATTTCACCGTCGCCAAAGCTCCCGGCAGGTTGGTCATGGCCTGAAGGCTGAACCATTTTTCCACCACCAAAGAATCCCGGCGGAAACGGTCAAAATAGGTTTCAAGCGCCGCCGCCCGGGCCGGAACGTCGAAGTTATTTAGCACCGCCAAGGCCCCCATGATGTCGGTCATGTTGTCGGCGCTGTGAAACTGGTCCGTCACCCGGGCCAGCGCGCCGGGGTCGTCCAATGTCGACAAGTAGGCCAGGGCGGTATTCTTCAGTGACCGCCGCCCGGCAGACAACGCATCGGGAGTGTAGGGCTGGTTGCTCTGGTTGGCGTAATAGGCCTTTGCCAGATCGTCGTGCAAATTTTCCCCGATGGCCCGGCGCAGACGTTCTCGGGCGCCGTGGATCGCCTCGACATCGATCACCTCCATTTGTTCCGCCAGATAGCCCTCGCTGGGCAACAAGATGGAAAGGGCGATGGTGGCGCGGTCCAATTCCCGGTCGCGCAGGGTAGCGCCGATGGCATCGATGATGGCCGGGTCGGCCACCGGGTCGCCGCCGTTTTGGATTTCACCAATCATTTCCAGCAACACCTTGGTGCCGTACTGCTGGCCCGCTTCCCAACGGGCGAAAGGATCCGAATCCCGTGCCATCAGCTGGGCCCGGGCGGCATCGTCCAGGCTGGTCTGCCAATTCACCGGGGCGGAAAATCCCCGGTTCAGGGATGGCAGCGGTTCGGACTTTACCCCCAAAAAACGGAAGGTTTGACGGGCCTCGGTCAGTTCCAACACCCGCGAAGTCGGTGCATTGGCTGCATCTTCGCCCTCCAACACCAACGCAATGTCGCCACCATCCCGGTCCACCAGACCCATGGCTACGGGAATATGCATGGGTGCGCGGCCAGAGTTGTCAGGGGTGTTGGGAACCGACTGGGCGATGGTCAGGTCATAGACTTCGGATTCCGGGTCATAAGATGTGGAGACACTAAGCTGCGGCGTCCCCGCCTGATTGTACCAAAGCTTGAACTGGCTGAGGTCGGCGTCATTGGCATCTTCCATGGCGGCAACGAAGTCTTCACAGGTGACCGCCTGACCGTCGTGGCGTTCAAAGTACAGATCCATCCCGGCGCGAAATCCGTCCCGGCCCAACAGAGTGTTCATCATGCGGATGACCTCCGCGCCTTTTTGATACACGGTGGCGGTATAAAAGTTGTTGATTTGAATATAGGACGCGGGGCGCACCGGATGGGCCAGGGGCCCCGCATCCTCGGGGAACTGGGCCGCCCGCAAGCCCCGGACGTCGTCGATACGTTTGACCGCGGCCGAGCGCATATCGGCGGAAAATTCTTGGTCCCGGAACACGGTCAGACCTTCTTTCAGGCTGAGCTGGAACCAATCACGGCAGGTGACCCGGTTGCCCGTCCAATTGTGAAAATATTCGTGGGCGACCACGGTCTCGATCCCGGCATAGTCAGAATCGGTGGCCAAATCCGGGTCGGCCAAAACGTACTTGGCATTAAAAATGTTGAGGCTTTTGTTTTCCATCGCCCCCATGTTGAAGTCGCTGACCGCGACGATGTTGAACAGATCCAGATCGTATTCCCGGCCAAAGCGCTCTTCGTCCCATTTCATCGATCGCTTCAAGACGTCCATGGCGTAGCCGCAGCGGTTTTCGTTGCCGTGCTCGACGAAAATACGCAGGCGCACATCGCGCCCGGACATGGTGGTGAAGGTGTCTTCGACGCTGACCAAATCACCGGCCACCAACGCGAACAAGTATGACGGTTTTGGGAACGGGTCCGCCCACACCGCCACATGGCGCCCCCCGGGCAGGTCTTTTTCTTCGATCAGATTGCCGTTCGACAACAACACCGGGCATTTTGTCTTGTCCGCCCGCAAGGTCACGGTGAAGGTGGTCATCACATCCGGGCGGTCGGGGAAATAGGTGATGCGGCGGAAGCCTTGGGCCTCACACTGGGTGCAAAAAGCGCCCTTGGAGGTGTAGAGCCCCGAAAGCTGGGTATTTTCCCCGGGGCGAATATCGACCTCGTAGTCCAGGGAAAATTCGTCGGGGACGACATGAACCGTCAGGCGGGTGGCGTCGGCAGTGTATTCGTCCTTGTCCAGAGCGCGGCCATCGAGGGCAATCGATAGCAGTTCTGGGCCGTCCCCCAACAGCACCAGAGGGCCGTTTTTATCCCCACCCTGGCGGCGCAGGTCCAATCGCGTGCGCACCCGGGTAACGGGTTCATCCAGGTCGAAATCCAGGGAAACGGCGGCCACGGAAAAATTCGGTGGTTGATAGTCGGCCAGAAAGATGGCCGTTGGGGTTTTGTCTTTCGTCATCATGGGGTCCTTGGTCCGAATCCCAGGCCGGCCGGGCAAGGTCTAGCACCGATGCGCCGGCCGGGCCATGGACCCCAGGGGACGTGGGTCAAGCGGCAGCAGCCGCCACGGTTCGTTCGGCTGGGAAATGCACCCGCACGGTGGTGCCGATGTTCAGTTGGCTGATAATCCTCAGCGAACCGCCATGGAGTTCCATTTGCGATTTGGCCAGCGGCAACCCCAATCCGGTACCTTCGTACCGGCGCGCCAAGGCGCCGTCGATCTGGCCGAATTTCTCCAAGGCCTTTGGGATGTCGGTGGGGCTCATGCCAATACCGGTGTCGGTAACATCGATCGTGACGCCGCCGGATTCGGCGATCCAGGCCGAAATTTTGGCTGCGCCGCCCTGAGGTGTGAATTTCACGGCGTTGGACATCAAATTGAGCATGATTTGCCGAACCATGCGGGAATCGGCCCGCAGTCTTGGTAGCGTTATGGGAATATGTGCGCTCAGCTCAACACCCGCCAATTTCGCTCTGTAGCGGACAATGCGCAGACAGAGTTGCGCCTCCGCCGCCACGTCGACGTTTTCTTCGCGCAGCTCTGTCGCTTCAGATTCGATCTTTGAAACGTCCAGGATGTCGGACAGAATGCTCATCAAATGCAGGCCCGAACTGCGGATATCAGCGACGTATTCGGATTGCTTCGCGGTCAATTTGTTGGGAATCCCGGCCTCCAACAGCTCTGAAAATCCGATGATCGCGTTCAAGGGTGTGCGCAGCTCGTGGCTGGTGTTGGCCAAGAATTCTGTCTTGGCGCGGTTTGCGTACTCCGCCCTTTCGGTCGCCGCACGCAGTTTCGCCTCTGCGTCCAGGCGTTCCGAAATATCGCGCATGATGACCGTCGCTATTTTCTCGCCTCCCCGATGGGTTTGGGAAATGGTCGCCTCGGCAGGAAAAACGGTGCCGTCCTTGCGCTGGGCGGAAATCTGGGTTCGCGCTTCCATGCGCCGGGTTTCGTCGCCGGAGTTGATGAATTCCGATACTTGGCCTTTGTGGGCGCGGCGCAGATACTTTGGCATTAAATCAGCCAACGGCATGCCGATGGCTTCGTCGGCGGCGTAGCCAAACATGCGCTCGGCGAAATGATTGAAAATCCGAATGTGTTGATTCTCGCCGATGGAAATGATCGCCTCGCCGGCGTGCTCCAAAATTCCACTCAAACTAGCTTCGGAGTCCTCCAACGCCTCACGGATTTCCTCTTGCGCGGTGATATCCTCGACGATACCCACATAGCCCGCGACCGAGCCGGAGGCATCGAACGTTGGCGCGGCGCGCGCCACGACCCGGACGATCTTGCCGTCACGGTGTACGAATCGGTATTCGATTTCGATGTCACTACCGGTCTCCTGGGCGTTTCCCCATTCGGTTTTCAGGCGCTCCCAATCGTCCTTGTGGACTGCTTTTCTCCAGCCCTGGCCCAGCGCCTCACGGGGTTTCATGCCGGCGATTTCGCCCCACCGATCATTCAAGAAAATGGGGTTGCCGCTGGCGTCGGAATGGAACATTCCCACCGGCGCGAACCTGGCCAGGGCTACAATCTGGTCCTGGCTTTCGCGCAAGGCCGCCTCGGCTTGGCGTTGCCCGGTCACGTCTTTTCCCACGATACCCAAGCCAAGGCCGACCGGGAACGCCGAGATCAACATTTGACGCCGGTTCCCGGCAAGGTTGACCGTATCCTCGAATTGAATGGATTTCCCCGTCTTGATTACCTTTTCGTATTTTTCCACGCGGGCGGCAACTTGGGCGTCAGCGACGACATCGGCCAACTTGCGCCCGATCAATTGATCTTTGGCCGCCCCCAAGTCCGCCACGGCGCGGGGGTTCGCCTCCAGAATTTGAAGGTCGGCGTCGAGGATGAGGAACCCCTCGTAGGCCGAATTCAGGAAGGACTGGAGCCGGGATTCGCTTTCTCGCAGCTCTTCTTCGGCCTGCTTGCGGGGCGTGATGTTGCGGATGATGGCCACGGCTTCGCTGTCTCCACTGGCGACTACCCGGGCCTCGTAGTGCCGCGTACCGCTTGGCAGGTCCGCTGAATGCTCGACAAATTGAGCCTCGCCGGTACTCAGTGCCTTTTCCACCTCGCCCATCGCCAGAGCAACCAAATCCGGCGATAACACTTCGGAAAGTTGTTTGCCAATGACCGGAGTCCCGGCCCGAAGGGCACCGTTGCCCTCGGGCGCATGACACCCCAACACCAAACCGCCGCGGGAAACCCGGACCATCAGGTCCGGCATTGCGCCAAGAATAGCGGCTTGGTTTTGCTCCGCCTTGGTCAAGGCTTGTTCCACAACTTTTATTTCGGACAGATCGGTCAAGGTCAAAACCAATCCGTCGGTGATGGCTGTTGCCGTAACGTTGAAAAGTACAGTCTTGTCCGCCAGGGATATTTCGGTCCGGCCCAGGCTGGCCGAGCGCTTTGTCCGCAGGACCTCTTGGCAAGTCGCAAAAATTTCGCCGGTTAGAGCCCATGGCAGAATGTCGCCAAGACCGCTGCCGATGGTGCGTTGGCGATCAGTCTGCATGGCCTCCAGCCAGCGCGGGTTGACTGATTTGAAAACCAGGGAGGGGTCAAGGATCGCAACCGGATTTAGGCCGTGGTCGATGAAATCCTCGAGCGGCCTTTTGCGATCCGGGCTGGGGTGCGGCTCTGCAACTGGCGCTCGGCTTTGATCTGCCTTGACCAGCACGGCGCTCAACGACCGTGCGGAAAAAGCCGTGTAAATAAGAATGGCGGCAAGCACGGCCAGGATCACCACCAACACCAACAACCCGGGTGAAGCCGTCAGCAGAAAATTTTCAGCGCCCTGGCGTTCCGCTCCCGGTGCCCCGAACCCCGGGGCCTGGGCCTGGGCTGGGTTAAACAGCGTCGAAGCGAAACTCAATATGGCGGCGCAAAGGGTGGTGACTGCACGCACCCCAATGCCGGAGTTCCGGGAAGAATTGTGTGTCAATTCGGGCGCGGTTTGAGAAAAATCCCGATTTGAGACGGATTTCGACTTCCATTTCATCCGCCATCCCCTTGTTTTCGCGATTCTCGCAAATTGTAACCCCAACTTCGCAACGCGCGTGCCACCTAACGATCTTGACCGCGGCGCTGTGACGGGTGGACACTTTGTTACAGTTCCTGGACGGAATCGGGGGATTGTCGCGTTCAGTCACAGCGATCCAGGAGCAATTGTGCTTGATTGGCTCTAGCGGAAATAAAAGGAGCACTGGGATGGCGCTTCCGACTGCCGAGATTCGCCACTTGTCGGCGCGAACCGGCTTCGGCACACCCACCCAAGCTGAGATGAACGCCCTTGGCGGGTCTAACGTTTGACCAGGCTTTGGACCGGTTGCTGAACGCGTTCACCGGAACCGCGGTTTCCGCCGCGCCGGCCTGGATGGGCGTGCCGATCGCCCGCCCACGTAAAAATTTGTCCGGGGAAGAAAGAAAGGCGCTGCAAAAACTGCGAGGCGAAAACAGCCGCGACTTGAAAAAGTGGTGGTACGTGGAAATGCTCAATACCCCGTCCCCGCTGACTGAAACGATGACGCTGTTTTGGCATAACGATTTCACCTCCTCGCTCAAAAAGGTGAAGACGCCAAACTTGCTGTATGAACAAAACGCCTTGTTGCGCCGCCACGCCTTGGGCAACTTTGCGGATTTGTTGCGGGCGGTTGCGATCGACCCGGCAATGATGGTGTATCTGGACACCGCTAACAGCAAAGCTGGCGCCTCCAACGAAAATTTTGCCAGAGAGCTGATGGAATTGTTCACCCTGGGCGAAGGTCAGGGGTATACCGAGGACGACATCCGCGAGGCAGCCCGTGCGTTCACTGGGTGGCGGATCACTCCGGATCGGTCCTTCAAATTCGCACCAGCAATTCACGACTACGGTTCAAAGTCGTTTTTCGGCCGGACCGGCAGATTCGATGGCAATGACATCATCAATATCCTGCTGGAG
>JAKZSO010000193.1:0-10713 GCA_047517625.1 Alphaproteobacteria bacterium | reverse complement strand
GCCGACCCTAAGAAAATGTCCACCAGCGGCCACGGCCAGCCGGTTCCTCGATTGGCCGCCGCGAAGGCTTTCAGCGGCCCGGCGTCGCCTCCCGCCCGTAGCCAGGCGATGTGCGCCCACAGGGCCCACCTGGTGGCTTCGGCGTCAGCCAACGCCGCCGCGGCCGAAAAATTATCGGCGGCGCGGACGAAATTTCCGGCCTCGAACCGCACCAGGGCGCGGTCGACAAAAGGCCTGGGCTTGGTGCCGTCCAGTTCGATGGCCCGGGCGAAATCGGCTAAGGCCAAGGCGGTGTTGCCAGAATTTCTGTGGGCGACGCCGCGGTTATTGAAGGCCGCCGCGTATGTCGGGTCCAGAGCCACAGCGGCATCAAATCCTGCCACGGCGGCCTGGGTGTCGCCATTGGCCAACAGCGCCACGGCGCGGTTGTTGTGTGCGGGGGCGAATTCGGGGTCCACCGCGATGGCTTGGTCATAGTCGGTCATCGCCAGGTCCATGCGGCCGACGGCGGCCCAGGCCAACCCCCGGGCGTTGATCCCAGGGACAAACCCCGGGTCGCGGCCCACGGCTTGATCGAAATCACTGATCGCCGTGGTGAAGTCACCGCCGGAGAAATAAGCCAAGCCACGATTGAAATAGGCGTCGACGAATGATCGCTCCAGCCGGACCGCGTTGTCAAAATCATCGATTGCCGCCGCCAAATCGCCAGCGGCGGCAAGCAACAGCCCGCGATTGAAATGGGCCCGGCGGAACTTTGGATCGAGGTCAATGGTCGCTGCTAGGTCGCCGATGGCCTCCCGGGGCCGGCCCATCAACTGCAGGGTATTGGCACGGTTGAAGTAAGTCTGAGGGTTTGAAGCATCGAGCCGAATAGCTTCGGCGTATTGAACCAGGGCGGTCTCGTAATCGCCGTTGTTGTGGTACGCCACGCCCAGGTTTGCAAAGGCTTGGGCGAATTCGGGATCGAGGCGGACGGCGGTGGAGAAGTCGGCGACGGCCCACACCGGCAAGTCCCGGTACAGATAGACAGTGCCGCGGTTGTTGTAGGCTTCGGGGTCCGAGCGATCGAGGCGAATGGCCTGGTCAAAATTCACCGCCGCAGCGTCCCAGTCCCCCAAATCGATCAGGGCCATGCCCAGGCGATTCAACGCCGCCAAATCAAAGGGCACCAAACTCTGATAGTTGATCCGGTCAATCAAGGCTTCGTCAAATCGGGCCAGGGCGGCCAAGGCATCGGCCCGATGGTTGTGAGCCGGGGGCGAAAACGGGTCCAACCGAATCGCCCTTGAAAAGTCCGTCACCGCCGCCGGAAAATTTCCCAAAGCCATACGGGCCAGGCCACGGTTGGTATACGTTTGGCGGTCGGCGAACAATTCCAACGCCGCCGAATAATCTTCGATGGCGCCGGCGAAGTCGGCGCGCGACGCGAAAACATTTCCGCGGTTGAACAGGGATTGATGGGACGCGGGATCCAGGACCAAAGCGCGGTCAAAAGCGGCCTCGGCCTGGTCCATTTCGCCGGCGCCAAAGAGTGCAATGCCCAAATTTAAGTGGGCTGCGGGATTGTCGGGATTTGCCTCGGCCACCACCCCGTAGTCTTGGGCCGCAAGGCCGGGTTGTCCGGCCAACAGAAGCGCGCTGGCCCGGGCGGACCGCACGGCCATATCGCCGGGTCGCAGTTCCAGTACCTTTGAATACCCTTCGGCGGCTTCGCGGTAACGGCCAAGCCGACCCAACGCGCCGCTGCGATTGGACAGGGCGCCCACCAGCCCCGGGTCCAGGGCCAAAGCCTGGTCGTAGTCGGCCAGGGCGGCTTGGAGGTCGCCTGCCGCCAGGACCCCGTTACCACGCACGTAATACGCTTCGGCGTAGTCCGGATCCAACGCCAGGGCAGCCGCGATGTCATCGTTTGCCGCATCGGTTTGTCCCAGCGATCGCCGGGCGATGCCCCGGCCCAGCATGGCTTCCACCCGCTCCGGCTCGCGCGCAAGCGCCAGCTCGAACTGCTCGATCGCCCAGGGGTAGTTGCTTTTTTGGATCCAAATATTTCCACGCTCTACATAGGCGTCGACGAAATTGGGATCCATACGGATGGCCATCTGAAAATCCGCATCCGCCCAGTCCCATATCTGGGCATCGGCGAACAACCGCCCCCGGTTGAAATGCGTTTGCGGATTTGCCGGGTCCAGCAAAATGGCATCGGAAAAATCTTGGACGGCGTTGCCGTAGTCCTTGGTGCTGAGATAGGCGTAGCCACGGTTGGTCAGCACCCCGGCGAGATTGTTGCGGCTGAGCTCATTCGACTCGATGGCCGAAGTGAACAGCCGCACCGCTTGGGCCACGTCGCCGCGTTCAAGTGCCGCCACACCGGCCTGAGTATCTTCGATGGCGTCCGCCACTGCGCTGGCCGACGGTAAAACGGCGGTTGCCATGGCAAAGGCGACGGCCAGCGCCGCCCCCATCCGGGCTGCCAGGATGTGCCTGCTCATACTATGCGAACGAATCCTTTGGCAACAATCGCCGGCATTTTAAAGACTCAGGCTGGGGTCCGGCAACCGCCGCAGATCACCGATTTTCCCATTCCCGGCGAATTTCCAGAACCTTTTCTTCCGCGGCTTCGGCGTCTTCGACGCGGCCAACATCCCTCAGAAGACCGGCATAGGCGGAATAGGACATGGCGCTGCGAATGTGATTGGGGCCAAGCGATTCATCCCACATGGGCAGAATGAGCTCGAACATGTCGACCGCTTCTGCCAGCCGGTCCGCCCGGAACAGGGCGATGGCGTACTCTTCCCGCACCGTCAAAGCCCGGGGGTTGATCTCTCCCATGAGCAAATCCATCAGGTTCGCCGCCCGCTCCAATGTCGCCGCGGCATCGCCGAACTGACCCAAATCGCGGTAGATCGCGGCTAGCATCGGCAGAGAGACGGTCAGATCGGGGTTTTCCGGGCCCCCCAATTGGTCATGCAGGGCGACGGCGCGCTCCGCCAAAACCACCGCCTCTTCAAAGCGTTTCAAAGTCGAATAGACGGGCGCCAAGTTCAACAGGCTGCCCAGGGTTCGCGGATCGTCGGGGGTGAAATTTTCGTCGGCGATTTTCATCGCCGCCTCCAAGTTTTCCAGTGCCTTTTCGATCTGGTTCACGCCATAGGCCTGGACACCGGTCTGGGCGAAGCGCGTCCAATCCTCGTCGGCATTCTGGGCCCAGGCCGAACCGGCCCAGGCCATGGCGCCAATCATAATTCCGAACGCTGCGACCCGCGCAGCATCGAGCCGTGAGCTCATTTCTTTTCTCCCCAAAGATATGTTGCGGGCTTTATACCCCGGCCATGGGTGATCCGACAAAAAAATGGCCGGGCGTTTAACGGCCCGGCCAAGTCGAACAGGGAGGCTTGCGTCAGAAAACGCAATGGGCCACATATTGCTCGTGGCCACTTAAGGGTGGGCTCGCGCCCAGATGATGAGCACCGCATGTACACGCGCTGCCCGTCTGAATAGATAGATAGGGTGGCCGTTGGCAATTTTCCACACCCAAAGTGACAAATCAGCCATGCGCTCAGCGCATGGGTTGGGTTCGGCTCCCACATATGATGGCAACTCATTGAGTTGATCGGGCTAATTGGGGGATTTGGCAATCTCGGCAACCAGAAAATCCCTGGAAACCTCTATTCTGCGAGCTCCACGGAGCTCTTCGGGGTAGGCGAAGTAGGCATCAAAAGCCGGGCCGGGGACGTTTTCCAAAATTCGCACCAAATTTGCGCCTGGGTCGATCATGTATTCGGGTAAGGAGCCGATCCCCAAACCGGATTCCACTGCCCGGAGCAATCCGTAGACATTGTTGATCCGGGCCCGTGCTTTCCTGGGCCGGGCGGGGTTGGCACCGGCGGTCACGAGCCAGTTGAGGTCGCTAAGCATGGTCGGGGTTTTCGCGCCGTAAATCAAAAGATCGTGCATGTCGAGGTCCTCCACCGTGCGCGGCTCACCTTTGCGTTCCAGGTAGCCTGGGGCGGCGTACACAAAATAATGGACCCGGGTCAATTTGCGCGCGATCAGCCCGGCCTGGTGCGGCCGATACAGGCGGATCGCACAATCCGCTTCGCGCATGGACAGATCGATTTCGCCGTCATCCAACAACAGCTCAAGCGAAATGTCCGGGTACATGTCAAGAAATTCGCCGATAATCCGAGTCAGCCAAGTGGAGCCAAAGGCCACGGTCGTTGTCACCCGCAAATCGCCGCTGGGTTTGTCTTTGTCGATGCTGGCCAGGATTTCCGCCTGGGCGATCTTCGCGGCGACTTCCCCCGCCGTTTGGAACAATGCCTCGCCTTGTTTGGTGAGCTTCAAACCCCGGGCATGGCGGTGAAACAGCAGGGTACTGATCGAGGTCTCTAATGCGCCGACCTGGCGGCTGACGGCGGATTGGCTCAATCCCAGTCCCTCGGCGGCGCGGGTGAAGCTGCCCGCTTCGGCCACCGCGTGGAAAACCCGGAGTTTGTCCCAGTCCATATCAATCGGCTGCCCCGGCGGGTTTGTTTGGCTAGGCGGTGACGCCCTTATTCGGCGGCGACCTGGGTCTCGTCTTCCGCCAACTCCGCCAAAAACTGCTGGGCTTCCAGAGCCGCCATGCATCCGGTGCCGGCGGCTGTGACCGCTTGTCGGTAAATGCGATCCTGAACGTCCCCGGCGGCAAACACGCCGGCAACGTTGGTGCGGGTCGAATCCGCGGCTGTCTTCAAATATCCCTCGTCGTCCATGTCCAGCTGGCCGCTGAACAGCTCGGTGGCGGGGTCATGGCCGATGGCGATGAACACCCCGTGGACGGGCAGGGCGGTAATCTCGCCCGTCTTTACGTTTTTGACCTTGGCGCCGTTGACCCCCGGGGGATCGCCCGCGCCCAACACCTCGTCCAAAACCGTGTCCCACATCACCTCGATTTTGGCATTCGCCAGCAGCCGGTCCTGCAAAATCTTTTCGGCGCGCAACTCGTCGCGGCGGTGGATCAAAGTCACCTTCGAGGCAAAGTTGGTCAGGAACATGGCCTCTTCAACCGCGGTGTTGCCGCCCCCGACCACCGCGACTTCCTGGTCTTTGTAGAAAAACCCGTCGCAGGTGGCGCAGGCAGAGACGCCAAAGCCCCTGAATTTTTCTTCGGACTCCATGTCCAGCCAGCGGGCTTGGGCTCCGGTTGTGATAATTAGCGCATCGCCGGAATAGGTACTCCCGGAATCCCCCACCGCCTGGAACGGCCGTTTGGAAAGATCGACGGAGGTGATGAGATCCTCGACCAACTCTGTTCCGACGGACCGGGCCTGGCCTTCCATCTGCTCCATCAGCCAGGGGCCTTGAATGACGTCGGCAAAACCGGGGTAATTTTCCACATCGGTGGTGGTCGTCATCTGCCCGCCTGGGGTCATTCCACGCACCATTTGCGGCTTCAGACCCGCCCGGGCCGCATAGATCGCGGCGGTGTACCCGGCGGGGCCGGAGCCAATGATCAAGACCCTCGAATGGTGGTGCGCCATGAAATACGATCCTTTTGATACGCGTGGGCTACCGCGGCCACTATAACCTCAATTCCTGCCATTTTATGTATGGCGATGGGCCTGTCAGCGCAAGGCGCTCGCACGCTTCACACGTGAATGTGCAATTTCGTCAATCAGTTAGAACCCAAACATGTGGTCCAGGGAAAAAGCTGAAGACGGGTCATCGACCGCGCCCATCATCAGCCCGTGGAAACCAAACAGCCGGCAGGTAGTGTCGCGGATCAAAACATAGGCGCCGTCACCGGCTCTGGCCCTGTCAGCATGGTTGAACTGCTCCGTCGCCCGCCACAGCAGCGAGCCGCCGCAGGGAATGGAAATTTCCGCGGCAGCGATTTCGTTGCCTTGAGAGTCGGTGAGGATCAAGGACGTCGCCGAAGAAGGGTGCCAAGGCAGCGAGGCGCCGTAAATCAGGTGGCACAAGGTCTCGCAAGGCTCCGGCCCCAGTCGCAAATAGAGGCGGGTGGAAAGCCCCGGCGGCGGCCCGGCGTAGGATTGCGGCTCATCCTTGTAAGTGGCGGCGGTGTTGTAAATGTGTCCGCCGAAGCTGGTTTCCGCCACATGGCCCGACGCCCGCTGGGTGAACCGGGCGATGGCATGGAGCCAACCGTCCGCCTCGCCACCGTCGGCGAAGTCGTACATCAACTCGGCGTGGCCATAATCGTCCAGGCCGCCAGCCAAGTCGTCCAAGTCGATGAGCCCCTGATTGGCGCGGCCCAGACGCCCAAGGGGTTTGGCGGCGACTTCTTGGCCGGCGGGGTCGTACACCACGATTTTCAGCGGCAATTCTTTTTGCGCGGTGGACATGGGCGTGGGCAGCATGGTGGTGTGGAAGTCTGCTTTCGGCAGCACCGGCAACGGCAAAATGAACCCCTTACCCAGCGCCGCGCCAAGATCCGCAATCTTGGGGTCGGGGGTCAAGTCCGTGCGCTCGACATTGGCGTGGGCGATACGGCTGCGTAAAGCAGCGGCGTAGAAGACCTCGTACCGCGGGCGAACGAAATATCGCCCGGCTTGGATTTCCAGTTGCTCTGGCCAGGCGGCATCGGGCAACAGCGTGGCCGAGTCGATGGCCCGGGTGCCGAACGGCGGAATGGCCTCGGCGTGCCAGGCGACATCGTCAGACCCCATGACATTCAGGCCGATACTGCCGGCGGGGATGGCCATGGGGTGGGAATTTTGTACCCACAGAACGACACGCTCTCCGATCTCCGGCGCCGGCAATCCCGCGTACAAATCCGCTGGCCAGGCGTTGGCGTCATGGGTGGCGGAAAGCACTGGGGTTCCGTCCTCGCCAAAAGTGTCCAGGGCGTATTTAAAGACATCGTGGCCTTTGACCCGCAAACCATGGAGAAACAACGAACCGGTAAAGGGCGCCAGGCCAAACCGCTCCCGCACTTCGCGGCTGTCGATGCAATAGGTGCCGCCCGCTGGGGGCAAGGGATGAAACCACTCCGCCAAAATGCCGCCGTCCTCATCGAACAGGCGAGCCCAAATTTCTGGGTTCTCGGCCCCGTAGGCGCCCCAGTAGTTGGCGGATCGTAGAGCTGTATGGGCCGCGGCCGTGTCGCGCAGAAAGGCGAAATTGGTGGCGAAATTAAGGGGGTCCAGATAGCGCCGGCGGTTGCTGAGCCAAGCGTTGGGAATGCGCATCGCATCGAAGCTGAGAAAATCGGCGCCCGGGACCAAGTGGCGGATTTGGGCCTCCAGGCGGCCGGCGTCAAAGCTGGCAATGAAAACCACCGTCGGTAATGCGCTGCCCAAATCCGTAACGATCTGTGTGTTCTGGCCCAAAGACCGCTGGCCCACGTCGCCGATGTCCTGAACGAAAACCGCGTCACAAGGGAAGTTGCCATGGAGTGCTACGAATGGCGCGGCGTGGCCAAAGGGGTCGAACACGGCCAGCCGTTCCGCGTTGCTCAGCCTGGTCACGAGGTCGGCGGCCAAGTCCACCACGAAGGGGTGGCCCAAGGCCTTGAACAAGGTCGCACCCATATGGGTGCCGTCCCGATGGAGAAAAGTCTCGATCGACAAGGCCATTCTGATCTGAACTAGCCGATGGGAAGCAGACGTTTGAGCCGGGATGAAAACCGGTGGCGCGCGATTTCACGATCCCGCACGGCGATATTAGTCATCCAATTCAGCTGGACTGCGCGGCGTTCGCCATCAAAGGGCTCGTGCCCATGGAAAGATTTGTCTGACCGCCGGAAAACAAACATGGTCCCGGCGGCCGGTTCGATTTCGCTGGCGTAGTCGGCAATGTCTTTGGGGCCGCGTAAAATCCGCAAGCGGCCACCGATCGCGCTCCAATCGGTGTTCAAATAGATCAGCACGGTGATGACTTTGGTCACTGAATCGGTGTGGATACGGCCGTCTTTCGGCTGGGCTCTGCCGCGCACGGTGAACAACTTTGGCAAGGTGCTCAAAGCCACGCCAAATTTCTCAGCAATGGCCGCTTCGAATTCAGGCCCGTCCAGGGCGCCCAGCAACGCTTGAAACCCGCCGATGCATTCGAACTCGGTTGTCGGGAACAGGCCGACCTTGGCAATGTCGGGAAAATCCCTGGTGGCGTCATGGATCGCCTCGGCGCGGATGAAATTCGGCACCACCAGATGTTCGTAGGGATCCACTTCCAGAGGCGTTGCGGTCAGGGCTTCGATATCTAATGCGGTCATTGTAGCGGCGGTCATGGATTTACTGGGCCCCGGCGTGGGCGCTTAAGCGTTCGCGGACCACGGCGGCAATCTGGGCGGTGTCGTCCAAGGGTGGATATGTCCATGTGTCCAACCTGCCATCAAAAGCCCGGGTGATGCCGTCGTCCCGCAAACCTTTGTGGAATGCCCGGAATTTCCGGCTGCCCCCTTCAAGGTCAACAATATAGACCGGCTTGCCGGTCGCTGCTGCCTCGGATGCCATTGAAACCGAATCGCACGTGGCCACCACCGCGTCGGCCAAGCCCAAAAATCCGAAATACGGATTGGCGCCGGTGCCATCCCAAACCACGGCGGGGGCATCGGCCAGAGCGTCGCGCAATATTTTCTCGTTTGCCGCGCCGGTGCGCCGCGACGGTGTCACCGCCAGCCCCGCACCTCTGTTGTTTGCCAGAGCTTTGAGTTTTGCCGCCAATTCCCAGGCGCCGTCCGCTGTCAGTTTGTAGACGCCATTGTCGCCGCCCACCAGCACCGCCACCAGGGGCCTTGGCAAATGCGCCACGAAGGAAGCGAATTCCAGCGCCGCAGCCGCCAGCCTTTCGCCCGTCACCCGGTGCAGCGCCCCACGGGATGGCACCACGTTGGGGCCGCGTAGGCGGTCGTGCCGGGGCGGCACCACCAAATCGAAATGCTTCGGCGACACGCCTGGGCTTTGGATTTGCACCGTAAAGGTGCGCCCCCCGCTGCGGCGGCGTACCGCCATGGAAATCGCCACGCTCATGCGCCCGGTCGCGATCAATAGCCGCGGCCAGGGAGCGCAAATGGGGTCACTGGTTGGTCCTAATGAAGCCAGGGGTGCGGGCCAGGCCAGGGGCGGCAGAAATTTCCACGGAGTCCGGGGGTGAACACGCTTGACCGCGAGCGGCAAACCAATGGCCTCGGCCAAGCCCACGCATTGGTTTTCCATTCCGGGCCGGCCATCGCTAACCACCCAGCACGTGGGGTCGTGTTCCAAATGCACGCCTTGCTACGCAACCGCGTATTTCAGGGACTGAAGTGCCCGCATATTGGCTGCACCGACGGTGCGCTGGCAAGCAGCATGGTGGCACGGCTCGGTGACGAGTTGCCGCGCCCTTGAAACATTATTACTCTGTGGCACTGCTTCGGGCGCAGGTTTGGGCGAAAGGTTGGGGGGATTTCCATGGCGCGTGTTCGTCTGGACAAAATCGACCGGCTGATTTTGGCGACTCTTCAGGACCAAGGCCGCATCACCAACGTCAAATTGGCCCATGACGTGGGCATTTCCCCGCCGCCCTGTTTGCGCCGGGTGCGGGCTTTGGAAAAAGCCGGCTACATCCGCGGCTACCACGCCGACCTGGATCCAGGGATGCTGGGGTTTGGAGTGACGGTGTTTGCCCACGTCGGCCTGCAAAGCCAGGCAGAAACAGACCTCCAGGCCTTCGAGGCGCTGGCGAAAAAATGGCCGATGGTGCGGGAATGCCAGATGCTGGCCGGGGAGACCGATTTCATCCTGAAGGTCGTTGCCCGTGATTGGGATGCCTATCAAAGCTGGCTCACTAGCGAGTTGACCGCAGCCCCCAACGTCGATCAGGTGAAAAGCGCTTTGGCGATCCGGGCGACGAAAGATCTGCCCGGCGTGCCGTTTGACGTCGATTAGGATCCGGCGTTATTTGAACTTCAGCGAGATGATTTCGTAGGCCTTGGAGCCGCCGGGGGTGACGACCTCGACGGAATCCCCCTTGGTCTTGCCGATCAAGGCCCGGCCCAGGGGCGATGAAATCGACAGCAGACCAGATTTAATGTCGGATTCGTCGGTGCCAACAATTTGGTATGTGATGCGGGCGTCGGTGTCCTCGTCGGCCAAACGAATGGTGGCGCCGAACTTGATCTGTTTGCCGCTGAGCTTGCTGACATCGATGACTTCGGCCCGGGCGGTCTTATCCTCGATCTCCGCCACCCGGGATTCGATAAAGGCCTGGCGTTCCTTGGCGGCGTGGTATTCGGCGTTTTCCGAAATATCCCCATAGGCGCGGGCTTCTTCGATCGCCCGAATGATGGTCGGGCGTTCCTCGGTCTTCAGCCTTTTCAGCTCTTTCAGCAGGTTCTCGTACCCTGCCTCGGTCATCGGTACTTTTTCCATGGGGTGTTGCTCAGCTAGTTTGGTTGGCGGTAGTGATCGGAAGGCGTTCGGGACAAGAAAAGCCCCGGCGGACCCGTATTCAGCCGCCGCGACCAGCTCGAAGGTTATTAGTGCGATGGCCTAGAGTAAGACTGCAGCGGGGCGACTTCAAGCGTTCCGGCGCGCATTTTGGCGATTGCACCCACCGCGGCCCGGGCTCCGGCCACTGTCGTGTAATAGGGAATGTGGTGAACCAGCGTGGCCCGGCGCAAGGAAAAGCTGTCGGCAATCGCTTGGGCGCCTTCGGTGGTGTTGAGCACCAATTGAACGCCGCCGGACTTTATCAAGCCAACGATATGTGGCGCCCCCTCCAGCACCTTGT
>JAKZSO010000192.1:0-7158 GCA_047517625.1 Alphaproteobacteria bacterium | reverse complement strand
GTGCGGATACCGTTCACGCGCAACGAACGTTTGGCGTTGGCGGTATGAAGGTCGGTGACGGGGGCAGAAACTGTGTGGCCGGTGGCGAAGTCAAAACTCAGGACATCATCACCGACATTCAGCGCCCCAATGGGACGCACTGAGCCGTCCGCCAGGACCACCGTGGTATCGCCAGAAAAGCAAGCAGGTGCGGCTTCCTCTTCCACCTCTTCTTCCTCCTCGGCCACTTCGTCTTCCGTTGGGACCCGGACCCTGATGACGAAATCCCCGAACAGACCGAAACGCCGGGCAACGGTGGCCCAAGGCCCAATTTCGTTGCGGGCGAAAAACACAACTGCGACCCCCGGCTCCAACTCCTGGCCCTCCATTTCAGCCGCCTGTTCCTGGAACCAGGACAGCGGGTGGATGCCAAGGTTTCTGACTTCAACGCCCTCTCCGGCAGTCAGGCGCGGATCATATCCAGTGCCCATGGCGACCACCACGATGGCCACCAAGGCTCCCCCGGCGAAGAAGCCGATGGCCTCGTAATCGATGTCCTGGGCGTTGGACCCAGAGCCGGTCAGCAGGAACCCGGCGCCGCCCAGCAGGAGCGCACGGCGGTTGAGTAGATGAAATTCCCCATACGCAAACTCTGCCTGCGCCCGGCGGTGGGTACACCCCCCAGTTTTCCACCGTGAAAGGAACCTGGCCATGAATAGACAGCGGCTGGCCTGGTCACACGCCACGAGCCCTCCGGCCCCTTATCTCCCGCAGCATAACCCGCAGTCCATAGGCGGCGGGGATCAGCGGGATCGCCGCGGTGTACGTGCCGCTGACGTAGTGGAACGTGCCGTCGATCACGAACGGGAAAACGAAGTGCGCCAGCTCGGCCACCACCATGGCGAAGAAAAACATCACCAGCATGTAATCACCCACCCGCCAGCGTTTCAGGATCAGTGCGGCGCCGACAAACAAAAAGACCGGCATGAAAAACCCCGCCACCATCAAAAAGTTTTCTTGTGACACGGGCTGGCCACTTAGCTGACTGACCACATCTTGGAAGTCGGTGAGGTATTCCTCGAACACATGGACCACAAAAAACGCCGAAGTCAGCAAATAGGGCACCAGGATTTTGGTGGTGTCGATGGGGGTCCGCCACAGGGTCGCCATTTACAGAACAAATCCACCACCAAACGCCACCACGAACACCATCAACGGCATCACGCCCATCAAAGCGAACGCCGCCCCCGGTACCGCAATCGCGATCACCGCCGGCAGGGCAAGGTCTCTGACGTCAGCCACTTTCCCTTCATCAGCCATTGTTTTGACTCCCTATGAATTGGAGAATTTCGGTTGGAACAATTTCACAATCTGATCGGCGGTTTTCTTTGCCGCCGCCTCACCCCGCCCGGCGCTCAACACTTTTCCGAACGATGGCCCAGCGAGACTGGGAAACACCAGCAACGAGATCAGCGCGCGGACCGCGAACGTGGATTCCAAATCATCGCGCACCTGGCCGGCGGTGCGGCCACGGTCCAGTGCTGCCCGATACATCGCGGCCAGGCGTGGGGCGTGCATTGTCTCGAAATGCCCGCGCAAGTCTTCGCCGCCATACACCGACTGCATCATCAAGATGACCAACCAGCGGTTCTCCTGGATCCACACCACCAGAGCAAACACGGTTTCGCCAAAGCTGCTGGCATCGGCGACCGCACCGAAAAGCTGGCCAAAACCGTCGTCCAACGCCGCCTTCATCAGGCCGTCCTTGTCGCCGAAATGGTAGCGGACCATGGCCTGGTTCACATCAGCACGGTCCGCGATATCCCGCACCGAGATCGGCGTGATGCCGTTTTCCAGGATCAACGCCGCGCAGGCCCGCAAAAGAGCCTCCCGGGTGTTGGCTCCCGCTCCCCGCCGCCCCAATTTTTTGGTCCCCCGCACCCTTGCCTGGTGTGTCGCCAAGTCCGCCAACACTGCTCATTTCCTTAATTTAATTAAACCAATAAATAATTAAATTAAGGCGTGCGGTCTGTCAATGGGACAACCCTGTTGTTCGCCCCGGCGAAGCCCAGGGTTTGGCGGTGCCATCGCCCGCGTCGGAGCGCCGTGATATAGTTCCCGCGCTCGACCTTCGGGCGCATGTTTAATGGCCAAGTGTTGCTCTTGAACCGTCCTTTCCGAACATGGCTTGCCGGGCGCTGGTCCCGGGCGCGAACCGCCTTGATCATGGTCGGCGTGGCCGCGATCATTGGCGCCTGCGCCGCCGCGCCGGAGGAGGTGGCGTACGTCGAGCGGCCCGTCGAAGACCTGTACAACGAGGCCTTGGATCTGCTGCGGTCAGAAAATTACCGCGCCGCCGCCGAGGCCTTTGACGAGGTCGAGCGCCAGCATCCCTATTCCATTTGGGCGACCCGCGCCCAGTTAATGGCCGCCTTCGCCCATTACCAGCAGGGCGATTTCGACGACGCGATCCTGGCGGCCGAGCGGTTTTTGCAGTTGCACCCGGGCAGTCCCGACGCGCCGTATGTCCACTATTTGGCGGCGGTCAGTTTCTACGACCAGATCGCCGATGTTGGCCGCGACCAGGCCATGACCGAGATAGCCCTGTTCAATCTTGAACAGGTCGCGCTGCGCTATCCCGAGACCGAATACGCCCGGGATGCGCGCCTGAAAATGGACTTGGCAATCGAGCATTTGGCGGGAAAGGAAATGGAGGTCGGCCGGTTTTATTTGCAGCGCGGCCAGTTCGTCGCCGCCATCAACCGCTTCCGCACGGTCGTCGACGATTATCAAACCACGTCCCACGTACCCGAGGCATTGCACCGGCTGACCGAATCCTATTTGTCTCTGGGGGTGGTCGAAGAAGCCCAGGCCGCCGCCGCCGTGCTCGGCTTCAATTTCCCCGGCGACGAATGGTATGCGCATTCCTATCGGCTTCTCACCGGGGTGGGGTTCGAAGCGGACGCGGCCGCCGATGACCCGGGGTTCCTGCAACGTGCCCTGGACCTGTTCAATTTCGATTTCAACTTCTTCGGCCAGCGCGAAGGCTAGCGGTCTAAATGCTGGTATCCCTCAGCGTGCGCGGCCTGTTGCTGATGGATCATCTGGAATTGGAACTGCGCCGGGGTTTGGGCGTGCTCACCGGGGAAACCGGCGCCGGTAAATCCATTTTGCTCGATGCGTTGGGCCTGTGTTTGGGCGCCAGGGCGGGGGGCGGCTTGGTGCGGCCGGGGGCCGAGCGCGCCAAGATCGCGGCGGAATTCGATGTGCCCCTGAACCATCCGGCGCGCGCCATCGCCGCCGACAGCGGCTTGGACACCGAAGGCAATCTGGTCCTGCGCCGTGTGTTGGGGGCCGATGGCCGGGGCCGCGCCATGTTGAACGACCAGCCGGTCAGCGTCGGGTTGCTGCGCCGGGTGGGCCGAACATTGGCGGAGATCCAAGGCCAGCACGATCAGCACGGGCTGTTGGACGACCGCGGCCATTTGCCCCTGCTGGACCATTTCGCCGATCTGACCGGCCAAGCCGGGGAACTGGCGAAAGCCTGGGAAAGCTTGAGCCAAGCGCGGGTCGCGTTTGCGGCGGCCGAGACCGCGGCGGCATCCGCCCGGGCTGACGAAGAATACCTGCGCCATGTGTTCGCCGAGCTTGCGGCTCTTGATCCTGAGGCGGATGAAGAGGACGCCTTGGCGGCGGACCGCACGCTGCTGATGCACGGCGAGGCATTGGCCGGTCAGCTGCAAAAGGCCTTGGCCGTCATGGCCGGCGGCGACGGCATGGCCGGTGATCTGGCCGGGGCCGAGCGATCCTTGGCCCAGGTGGCCGGCAAGGCAGCGGGGCGTTTGGATGACGTGCTTGATGTGCTGGCCCGGGCGGCGTCCGAGGTGGCGGAGGCCGAGGCCTTGTTGCAAGCCGCGGCGCGCGACCTTGCCCCGGACCCCGGTCGCCTGGAACAAGTGGAAGAACGCCTGTTTGCTCTGCGCGCCGCCGCCCGCAAGCACAAGACCATGGTGGGAAATTTGCCCCAAGTGCGCGACGACCTTGCCGCTCAGCTCGCCAGTCTTGACCAGGGCGAGGCCGACCTTGCGCGGCTTCGCGATGCTGTCGGGCGCGCCGAAAATTCCTATCGCTCCCTTGCCGACGGTCTTTCAAACAAGCGCGCCAAGGCGGCCAAATCCTTGGACAAAGCCGTGGCCAAGGAACTAAAGCCGTTGAAGCTGGCCAAGGCCACGTTCGAAACGGTGACCGAGCGGTTGGCCGAAGACTCTTGGGGGCGGTCCGGCGCCGACAACATCTGGTTCCAAGTCCGCACCAATCCCGGCCACCCACCGGGACCGTTGTCGCGCATTGCGTCGGGCGGCGAGCTCTCCCGGTTTCTGCTGGCCCTGAAAGTCGTGCTGGCCGCGGGGCAACCCACAACCACCCTGATCTTCGATGAGGTCGACAGCGGAATCGGCGGCGCGACGGCGGACGCGGTGGGGGAACGACTAGCACAGTTGGCACGGGGTTTGGGGGGGTCTTCGGCTTTTCAGGTTTTGGTCGTCACCCACTCGCCCCAGGTGGCGGCCCGGGCCGAGGCCCACTGGCGTATCGAAAAACGCAGCCAGGGCAACGCGATAATGTCTTTTGTTACCGAACTGGATGAGGTTGGCCGGCGCGAGGAACTGGCGCGGATGCTGGCCGGGGCCACAGTCACCGATGAGGCCCGGGCGGCGGCGGAGCGGCTGATGGCGGGGGCCCAACCGGAGCCAGCGGGGTGAGCTCACTCCGTGGCATCGCCGTCGAAAGTTTAAAAAAAACTCAGGCAAAACAAGAGCTTGAGCGGCTGGCCGCGGAAATCGCCGGGCACGACGCCCTCTATCATGGGGCCGACGCGCCGGAGATTTCCGACCACGCCTATGACGCCCTGCGCCGGCGCAACGACGGCATCGAGGCGCGCTTCCCGGACCTGGTCCGCGCCGACAGCCCCTCGACCCGAGTGGGGGCCGCACCGTCGCCGGCGTTCGCCAAGGTCAGCCACGCCCAGGCCATTCTCAGCTTGGACAACGCATTTGGCGATGACGAGGTGGCGGAATTCCTCGCCAGGGTCAGGCGGTTCTTGGGGCTGCCCGAGGACGAGGCGGTGGCCCTGGTGGCCGAACCAAAAATCGATGGCCTGTCCGCCACTGCGCGCTACGAGGCCGGCAAGTTTGTTCAGGGTGCGACCCGGGGCGACGGCATCACCGGCGAGGACATCACCGCCAACCTGGCCACATTTGAGAGCCTGCCGAAAACCATCAAAGGTGCGCCGGATGTCCTGGAGGTGCGCGGCGAGGTGTATATGAACCGCCCGGCGTTTGAGGCCTTGAATACGGCTCAGGAGGCGGCGGGAAAACCGGCCTACATCAACCGCCGCAATGCGGCGGCGGGCAGCCTGCGCCAGATCGACGCGGCCATCACCGTCGCGCGCGGCTTGAAGTTTTTTGCCTATGCCTGGGGGGAGGTAAGTGAGCCGCAATGGAAGTCCCAATGGGAATTTCTTGAACGGCTAGCGGGATGGCGATTCCCCACCAACGCGCTGGCGCGGCTGTGCCAGGCCGAGGCTGAGGTGTTGAATTACTACGCCGATCTCGAGGCCAAGCGCGGCGGCCTGGACTACGACATCGACGGCATCGTCTACAAAGTGGACCGCCTGGATTGGCAGGAACGGCTGGGCCACGTCAGCCACCATCCACGCTGGGCCTTGGCCCGAAAATTCCCAGCAGAGCAGGCCGAAACCCGGGTGCTGGCCATCGAGGTCCAGGTCGGCCGCACCGGGGCCATCACGCCGGTGGCGCGCCTGGAGCCGGTATTCGTCGGCGGCGTCACGGTGTCCAACGTCACGCTTCACAACGAGGACCAGATCAAGGAATTGGACGTTCGCGTCGGCGATACGTTGATCGTCCAGCGCGCCGGTGACGTGATCCCCCAGGTCGTGCGGGTGGTGACGGAAAAACGAAAAGGCCGCCCGCGCAAGTACAAATACCCGACGGTGTGCCCCCAATGCGGCTCTGCGGCTGTGCGCGAGGAAGGCGAGGCGGTACGACGATGCACCGGCGGCCTGATCTGCCCGGCCCAGCGCAAAGAGCGATTGCGGCACTTTGTTTCCCGCGACGCCTTTGATATTCCCGGCCTCGGCGAAAAGCAGATTTTCCAGTTCTGGGAGGAAGGCTTGATCAAGGAGCCCGCAGATATTTTTGATTTGGCGCGCCGCAACGGCTTGCCCGCGGACCAAGGTGGCATCGACCCGCCGCTGCAAGATCGCGGGGTCGAGCCGGGCAAGCGCGAAAAATCCGTGGCCAATCTTTTCGCCGGTATCTCCGCGCGCCGTGAAATCGGTATGGAGCGTTTTCTCTATGCATTGGGTGTCCGTCACGTGGGCCAAACCACGGCGCGGCTATTAGCGCAAAACTATGGGTCGCTGGCGGGGTTCCGGACCGCCATGGACGCGGCGACGGACTCTGACAGTGAGGCATGGGCGCATCTGGCCGCCATCGACGGCATCGGCCCCATCGCTGCCCAAGCCTTGGTGGATTTTTTCGCCGAGCCCCACAACACGCGTGTCGTGGACGACTTAGCGGCTGCGGTGACTGTCCAGGACTTCGTCGCGCCGTCGTCGGACTCGCCGATCGCCGGAAAAACCGTCGTGTTCACAGGCTCCCTGGAAACCATGACCCGGGACGAAGCCAAGGCCCGGGCGCAATCGCTGGGGGCGAAGGTGGCGGGCTCGGTATCGAAAAAAACCGACCTGGTGATCCTCGGTCCCGGCTCGGGCTCAAAAGGCAAAAAGGCCGCGGAACTGGGGATCGAAACCCTCGACGAACAAGGCTGGCTGGATCTGGTTGGGGGGTAGCCTCCGGGGCAAAATTTATTGGGCACTCTTGCCCTTGCCCAGTATAGGGCATAATTGCCCTATAGCCCTGTCCATGAGAGCTGGGGAATTCCAAAGAAGATTGAAAAGCTGGGCAAAGCTTCCGGCGTTAAGGTTCGTTTTGAACCAAAGCGAGGCAAAGGCAGCCACGGTACCCTGTTTTATGGGGGGAAATTCACGACCCTTAAGGACAGAAAGAGGGAGGTGTCCCGGGCGCTCTTGAATGAAATGTGCAGGCAACTTGGAATTAGGTCGAAAGACATTTACCCATGGAGGGCTTTGATAATGAC